>JASFRY010000243.1:0-6734 GCA_050114675.1 Gemmatimonadota bacterium
CAGCTCGGACGCGCCCCCGGAAGTCTCACACGGCAGGCTGGACCTCGGTTCGCGCAGGCGTCGGGGCGCCGCCCCTCGTCCGCGCCTTCCACCCTTCGAAGACACCGTACACCGCCGGCGTGATGGTGAGGACGAAGAGGGTGGAGGAGAGAAGCCCGCCGATGAGCACCAGCGCGAGGGCGTCCCAGATGTTGGAGCCCACCCCCTCGCCGAACACCACCAGGGGCAGCAGGCCCAGCACCGTGGTGGTGGTGGTCATGAGGATGGGCCGCACCCGCTCCAGCGTGCCCTTCACGATGGCGTCGTGGAGGGAGAGGCCGGGGGCCTCGCGGCGTACGCCGTTGACGTGGTCCACCAGGAGGATGGCGTTGTTGACCACGATGCCGAACATCATGATGACCCCCACGTACGCCTCGCGGGTGAAGGCCGCGCCCGTGAGGAAGAAGATCAGGTAGACGCCGATGAGGGCCATGGGCACGGTGAGGAGGACCGCCAGGGGCTGCACCAGCGACTCGAAGAGGGCCGCCGTCACCATGTAGACCAGCAGGAGGGCCACGGCCACGGTGATCCAGATCTGGGTGCGATCCTCCTGGCTGATATACCAGTACGAGTCTCCCTTCTTGACCGTGTAGCCCGGGGGCACCTGCGTGGCGGCGATGACGCGCTCGTGATAGAGGTCCCCGAGCTTCTGCGGTCCCCGGAACTCGTAGTTCACCGTCCGCTCGTACTGCTGGTTCTCCCGGTGGATCCGGGCCAGCACGTCCCGGGGCGCGATGGTCACCACGTCGCCCAGCCGGATGCGCTCGCCGTCGGGCGTGTCCACCAGCGTCTCCTTCAGGGCCAGGATGTCCATGTCCTGGTTGGCCTCGAGCTTCACCTGGAACTGGACCTCGTCGCCGCCCAGCTTCAGGTAGCGCAGCCCCTGGTTTCCCCTCACCGCGGCCTGGAGGCGGCCCACCAGCTCCCGCACGCTCATGCCGTGACGGGCCAGGCGGTCCCGGTCGATGGTCACCACGTACTCCGACGCCTTGTCCCGCTGGTAGCGCCGTGAGCTGGCGTTGGTGTCCACCTCCCGCACCCGGGCCAGACGGGTCAGCCTCCGTCCAAGGTCCTCGGCGATGTCGCGGACCTTCTCGTAGTTGTAGCCGAGCACCGTGATGTAGTAGTTGGGCGGGCTGGATCCACCTCCGTAGAACGATGGCCCGTAGCCGTACACCCGCACCTCGGCGCCGGTGAAGGTGTGGCTGTAGGCGAACATCTGCTCCTTGATGGCCACGGGGATCTGGGTGTGCTCCAGGGAGTCGGGAAAGGTGATCTCCATGGCGGCGAACGTCTCCTGGACGCTCGCCGTGTACTGCTTCACCTCGGGCATCTGCGCCAGCTTGTCCTCGAAGAACCCCACGAGCTGGTCCGTGCGCTCCAGGTTCGAGCCCCGGGGCAGCGTGATGTAGACGCTGATGTACGTGCGTCCGCTCATCCCCCCGCCGAACATGGCCCACGTGGTGACGTACTTGTCGAAGGCGTGATAGGAGAGGGCGAAGGTCACCGCCGTCACCAGCACCGACACCCACGGATGTCGCACGGTGAAGCCCACGATCTCGGCGTAGAACGATACGTAGAAGGGGCGGCGCGCGGTGTCGCCGCCGTCTTTGGTCACGACCCGCCCCCGGCGTCGGATCCCGCCCAGGTCGAGGACCCGGGCCGCGAGAGCCGGGATGAAGGAGAAGGCCACGAAGAGCGAGGCGACGAGGGTCAGGCCCACCACCACGGCCAGGGGGACGTAGTAGATGCGCAGGTCGCCCTGGAGATACACGAAGGGGACGAAGACGATGAGCGTCGTGGCCGTGGAGGCCAGGATGGGGAGCACCACCTCCCGGGCCCCCTTCCCCGCCGCATCCACCGGCGCCTCGCCCCCGCGCCACCTGCGGTACACGTTCTCCAGCACCACGATGGCGTTGTCCACGATGAGCCCGAAGCCCATGGCCAGGCCCATGAGGGTGAGGATGTTGAGCGTGAGACCGCCGAAATAGATGAGGTTGAGGGCGATGAGCACGCTGAAGGCGATGGTGGTGAAGATGAGCGCCGCCGAGCGGAAGGAGCCCAGGAAGCCCAGCAGGACCACGAAGATGACGCCTGCGCTGAACAGGGCGCGGGTGCGCAGGTCGGTGAGCTGCTTGCGGATCTCCTTGCTCTCGTCGTTGTCGAGGATGAGACGCGTGCCGTAGGGGTTGAGCCGCTCGATCTCGGCGAGCCGCCGCTTCACGGCGTCGGCCACCCGAACCGTGTTCGCCCCGATCTCCTTGGTGACCTGGAACGACACGGCGGGCCTGCCGTTGATGCGGTAGAAGCTCCGCGCCTCCTCGTAGGTGTCGTGGACGCTGGCCACGTCGGCGACGCGCACCGGGGTGCCGCCCGCCGACGCGATGATGGCGTCGCGCACGTCCTGGGCGCTCTGAGGACGGTTGACGATGGTGATGGTGCGCTGCATGGCGCCCCGACGCACGGCCCCGGCGTCGCGCACCAGGTCCAGCTCGCCGATCTTCTGCCCCACCGTCACGGGATCGAGGCCCAGCGCCGCGATCTTGTCCTGATCCAGGTCGATCTCCAGCCGTCGCTCCCGCCCGCCGAACACCCGCACCACGCCCACGCCCTCAACCTGGGCGATCTCCGGCTCGATGACGTCGTCCACGTGGCGCCGGAGCGCCTCCAGGGTGTAGGGTCCGGTGAAGGTGTAGCTCAGGAAGGGCTTGTTCTGGTCCTGGAACTCTTCCGGGACATAGGGAGACACCGTCACCCGGCGCACGCCCGGGGGGAGATCCTCCTCCAGGGTGGCGATGCGCTCGGACAGGTCCAGACGCGCGAAGTCCATGTCGGTGCCCCGACCGAACTCCACGCTGATGTCGGCCGTGCCCAACCCGTTCTGTTCGTAGGAGTCGGAGAGGATCTTCTCCACGCCCCGCACCTGCTGGATGGTCGATTCCAGCGGAGAGGTGAGGAACGCCTCCACCGTCTCCGGGGACGCGCCGGGCCACTGGCCCCGCACGGTCAAACGGGGGAGCTGGGTATCGGGCAGGAGCTCGATGGGGATGTTCAGCCACGCCGCCACGCCCAGGAGCGCCACGGCGGCGTAGGTCATGGCCACCGCCACCGGCCGGCGGATGCTCAGGCCGATCACGCGTCGGCTCCTCCGGGGGCGGCTTTCGCGAGCCCCACCCGGGCGCGGAGGCGCTCCCTGGCACGCTCCACGCTCTGGTAGACCACCGGGACCACGATGAGGGTCAGGGCCGTGGCCACGGTGAGTCCTCCGATGACCGTGATGGCCAGCGGCGCGCGCAGGTCCGAGCCCCGGCCGATCCCCAGCGCCATGGGGAAGAGGCCGAGCACGGTGGTCGCCGTGGTCATGATGATGGGCCGGAGACGCACCCGGCCGGCCTCGAGGATGGCCTCGCGAAGGGCCATCCCCCTCTGCTGGGCCTGGACGATGAAGTCCACCTTCACGATGGCGTCGTTCACCACGATCCCCACCAGGATCACCACGCCGATGAGGCTCATGGTGTTGAGCCCCTCGCCGGTGACGAGGAGCGCCAGGACGGCACCCACCAGCGCCAGGGGGACGGCCATGAGGATGGTGAACGGGTGCACGAACGACTCGAACTGGGCGGCCAGGATCATGTAGACCAGGATCAGGGCAAGGCCGAAGGCGAAGGCCAGGTCCCGGAAGGAGCGGCGCATCTCCTCGTTCTCCCCACCCACGTCCCACCGCACGTCACGGGACGGGGGCAGCGACGCCAGGGCGCTCTGCACCTGGACCATGGCGGCGTCCAGCCCGCCCTGCACCACGTCGGCGTACACGGGCACCACCCGGGCCTGGTCCTCGCGGTGGACCTCGGCGGGCCCCAACGCCTCGCGCACGTGGACGAGCTGACGGATGGGCACGCCCCGGACCCGCAGGCCCTCCAGGGTGGAGAGGGAGTAGCGCTGGTCCCGGGGATAGCGCACCACCACGTCGATCTTGCGGTCGAAGTCCACGAACTGGGTGGCCCGGTCGCCCCGCATGGCCCGGTCCACCGTCTCGGCCACCACCCTTGGGTCCACGCCGTAGGAGGCGCATGCCGCCCGGTCGATCTCCACCTGCACCTGGGGCTGGCCCCGCTCGGTGCCGATGCGCACGTTGCCCACCGCCGACACGGCCTCCAGGCGGCGCTCCACCTCGGCCGCGGTGGCGTAGGCGGCGTCCAGATCCTCGCTGCGGATGCGGACCGCGATGTCCGCCTCGGCGCCGCCCAGCATGGCCCCCAGAGCCGTGGCCTGCCCCGTCTCCACCGAAAGGGCGCCGGGCGGGAACTGGGACGCCAGCGCACGCATGCGCTCGGCTACCTCGTCCGACGAGGCGTGGGGCGCCACCCGCACCTGGAACGTGGCGGTATGGAGGCCCGTGGCTTCCTCGCCTTCGGCGTAGGCGCGCACGTCCCGGCCGATGGTGCTGAACACGGCGGCGATTCCCGGGTCGGCGAGGGCGGCCTCCTCGATGCGATGGGCCTCGTCGGCCGTGGCCTCCAGCGACGTGCCCTCCGGAAGCTGCAGCCGGATCTCGAACGCGCCCTGGTCGACCTGGGGGAGAAGATCCCGCGGCAGGAGCGCGGCCAGCGCCACCGATCCCACCAGCGCGAACCCCGCGGTCCACAGGACCCGGCGCGGGTGGGTCAGGGACCACTCGAGCGCGGCGTGGTAGCGCACGGCGAAGCGATCGAAGAGGCGATCGAAGCCGTCCAGGAGGGGGCGGAAGGTGCGGCTCAGGAAGGCCGCGACACCCCTTCCCCAGAACCGCACCAGGGCGCGCGCCAGGGCCCAGGCGCCCGCCGCCAGACGTCCGGGGGCACGGACCACGGCGCCGCCGTACCACCAGAGCGTTCCCAGGAGGCCGGGTCGACGCGCCCGAGGGGCCTTGGGCGCAGCCCCCCTCTCCCGCTCTTCGCCGGTGGCGAAGCGGGCCGCCATGGACGGGAGGAGGGTGAGCGCCACCACCAGCGACGCCATGAGCGAGAAGGCCACGGCCAGCGAGAGATCCTTGAAGAGCTCCCCGGCCACGCCCTCCACGTAGATGATGGGGCCGAAGACGCTCACTGTGGTGAGCGTGGACGCCGTGATCGCCGCCTGGACCTCCTCGGCGCCCTTCGCCGCCGCCGTGACCGGGTCGGCGCGCACCTCCTCGCGGTGCCGGAAGATGTTCTCCAGCACCACGATGGAGTTGTCCACCAGCATCCCCACCCCGAGAGCCAGGCCGCCCAGGCTCATGATGTTGAGGCTCACGCCGAAGGCGTCCATGAGGGCGAAGGTCCCCACCACCGAGATGGGGATGGCCAGGGCGATGGCCACGGGATAGCGGGGATCCCGCAGGAAGAGGAAGAGCACCAGGAACGCCAGGATGCCACCGAAGACCAGCGCCTGCACCACGTTGGAGATGGAGTCGGCGATGAAGCCCGCCTGGCTGTAGGCCACGTCGACGCGGAAGGAGGGATACTCCTCCCGGAGCTGGTCCAGCACGCCGCGCACCGCCCGGGCCACGTTCACGGTGTTGGCGCCCGCCTCCTTGAACACCATGAGCCCCACCGCCTCGGCGCCGTCGTAGCGGGCGATGGCCTCGCGCTCGGCGAACCCGTCCACCACCCGCCCGATGTCCCGGAGCCGCACCAGGCGGACGCCCTGGCCGGCGCCTCCCGACGCCCCCTCGGCACCGCGGCCGGCCCCGGCTCCTCCTCCTCCGGCCCCCGACCCACCTCCCACGCTCTGGCGCGCCACCACCACGTCGGCGATCTCGTCCACGGTCTGGAACTCGCCCAGCGTGCGCAGCGGATACCGGTAGCGCCCCTGGAGGATGGTGCCCCCCGGTGCGCTCACGTTGGCCTGGTCCAGCGCCGTGGCCACCTGCTCCACGGTGAGCCCGTAGGCGTCCAGGAGGTCGGGGTTCACCTCGACCTGGATCTCGCGGTCTACCCCGCCGGTCACCGCGGCCTGGGCCACGCCGTCGAGCTGCTCCAGCCGTCGGCGGAAGACCGTCTCGGCCATCTCCTTGGTCTGCCAGAGGTCCTCTCCCCCGGCCACGCTGAGCACCATGACCGGGTCGGATTCGGGGTCCACCCGGAGGATGGCGGGGCGGGTGGCGCTCTCGGGGAGGCTCTCCCGGACGTTGTCCAGGCGCTCGCGCACGTTGAGCATGGCGAAGTCCATGTCCGTGCCCCACGCGAAGCGCAGCGTCACCAGGCTCACGCCTTCCCGGGACACCGACGTCACGCGCTCCACGCCGGGGACCGCGGCCGCCTCGGCCTCGATGCTCCGCGTGACCAGGCGCTCCACCTCGGCGGGCGCCACGTCGGGGTACGACGTGTAGACCACGAGCCGGGGATAGCTCACGTCGGGGAGGAGATCGATGGGGAGCCGGGCGTAGGAGATGAGCCCCAGGAGGATCACCGCCAGAAACAGCATCCACACGGCCACGGGCCGCCGGGTCGAGGTCCCCGGGATGGACACGGGCTACCGCCCTCCCCCGGCCGGAGCGGGCGGCGTGACCTCGGTGCCCACCGCCTCCTCCAGGTTCAACAGGGCGTCCACGAAGCTGTAGCGGGCCTCGATGACCTGGCGCCGCGTGTCCGCCTCGGACGTGATGGCCTGCTGCAGGTCCTCGAAGGTCCGGGTCCCGATGCGGTACTCCTCCCGGGCCAGGCGCAGGGCCTCGC
>JASFRY010000244.1:0-6724 GCA_050114675.1 Gemmatimonadota bacterium
TCTCCTTCTCGGTCGGGGTGAAGGCCCCGGAGATCGCCGGCCTCCTGGCAGCGCTGGGAGAGGACACGGAGCGGGGCGGCACCCCCATCGGGCTCCTCGCTCCGGAGGAGAGGCCGCATTGGGAGCACGCACAGCTGTACCCGGTGGGTTACGAGCGTCTGGAGCTCTCCCGCGGCGGCGAGACGGAGGGGGAGGAAGGTGATCGCGTGGGAGGCCTCTGGCTGGCGCTGGCCCAGGCCGCGCTGGCGGTGGAGCCTTCCCCCGACGCTCCCCCGGACGCCTCCGAGGTGGCCCGGGGCATCCGGTCCCGGGAAGGGGGATCGGACGAGGCCTACGACCAGGTCATCGTGGGGTACCTCCACCAGCTCGCCGATGAGCTCAAGAACGAGCGGGGCCCCGAGTCCGACCAGGTCCGTCGGCGGGTTTCCAGCCTGCTCAAGGAGCTGGACGACGCCACGCTCCAGCGACTCCTGGGGTTCGGGGGGGAGCCTGCGCAGCGTCACCGCTTCCTCATGGACGCCAGCCAGAGCCTCGCCGTGGACTCGGTGGTCAGGGTCCTCCAGGCGGCCGCGTCGAGCCAGGGGCAGTCCATCTCCCACTCCATGACGCGTTTGCTCAACAAGCTCGCCGTCCATGCCGGCGGAAGCGGCGCACGGCACGCCCAGGCCGACACGGCGCTCCGCGAGAACGTGGAGGCCCTGGTCAGCGGATGGGAGCTCCAGGACCCCAATCCCGAGGCCTACACCGGCATCCTGGACAGCATGTCACGGGCGGCGCCCCTCTTCCATGCCCCCGACGAGGACGAGAAGAGCCTCTCGGGTGCGCTCCGCCTGGTGGAGATGGCCTTGGAGGTGGATACCTACGGCCCTACCGTCTCCAGGGCGCTCTCGGACCTGATCCGCGACGGGGAGGCCAACGCGGTGATCCGGCTCCTGGGCGAAGCCAGCCCGGCGAACGCAGCGGCGCAGGCGATCCGGGAGCATCTGACCAGCCCCGGCCAGTTCCGAAGGCTGCTGGCGTCCGGTGGCGTGGACGAGGAGGGGCTGGGGGATCTCGTGGCCGAGATGGGATCCCACGCGGTGGACCCGCTCCTGGACGTGCTGGCGGACTCGGACTCCCGCTCGGTGCGCCGCCTCGTCTACGATACCCTCCGGCATATGGGCCCCTTCGTGGGGAAGCGCGCCGCGGAGCGCCTTCAGGACCCGCGCTGGTTCGTCCAGCGCAACATGTTGGCCCTCCTTGCGCGCCTGGACCACGTCCCCGAGGACTTCGATCCCCGGCCCTTTGTGGAGCACGCCGACCCCAGGGTCCGCCGGGAGGCGTTCCCCCTGGGCTTTCGCAGGACCAGACTTCGCGACCGCACCCTTGCGGCGGCGCTTTCGGATCAGGACGAGCGGGCCGTCCGCATGGCCCTCCTGGAGCTGCAGCATGGCGTTCCCGACCCGGTCCTGCCCACCCTCGTGAACCGGGTGGTGCTGCCCACGACGCGCTCCCCGGAGATCCGGGCGCTGGGGGCGAGGGTGCTGGGGGGGAACCACTCCCCGCTGGCATGCAAGGCCCTCGTTACCCTGGCGACGTCGGGCAAGACGCTGTTCGGCAAGCCCAGGCTCGCACCCAACACCCCTGAGACGGCCGCGGCCCTCCACGTTCTCGCCCGCTTCTGGGCGGGGTCCGATGAGGTGGACGACATCCTGGAGCAGGCGGCCCGATCCAAGGATCCGGAGCTCCGGGGGGCGGTGCGGTCCGCCTCGAGCGCCACGTCCGGTGTGCCCGAGGACGCCTCCGGCACCGGGGGGGCGGCGTGAGCCTGCCGGTCCGCTTCCTCACGGGCATGGCGCAGGCCATCTCCACCATGGCGCTGTACCAGGAGGGGCACCCGGCGCGGGAGCGCGGCGTGGACCGCGCCTACCAGGCGCTGGCCGACCTCCAGGACGAGACCCCGCGGCCCCACTTCACCTTCCTGGGCGACGACATCCTGATGGATCGGAGACCCCTCCGGGAGCTGAGGCAGTGGGACTGGGGCCCGCGTCTGGCGGGGGCGGGCATCCAGCGGATGGAGCTCCTCGGTCCCGTGACGCGGGATGACCTGGAAGCGTTCCTCGAGGAAGTCCATACCCGGCTCTCCGACGCCCCCACCTCATCGGCCGGGGTGCGCCAGGGCCGTCCCACCAATATTCGCTACGGCACGGTGAGCGTGGCGGGTCAGGAGACTCTGCCGGGGAGCTCCGGGACCGAGCTCGCGACGGCGACCCTCTCGTATTCCCTCAGGGAGGAGGTGGAGGGCGTCACGTGGCTCCAGGATGAGCTCAAGGAGGGCCGGAAGCTCCAGATGCTGGAGGCCGAGGGCATCGTCCGCTCCCTCTCGGTGGCCATGCATGGGGACCAGGCGTACCTCATCCCTCTCCTGCGCCTCAAGGAGTTCGATCAGTATACGGTGACCCACACCCTCAACGTGGCCGTCCTCACCATGGCCCTGGCCGAGTTCCTCGGCATGAGCCCCCGGGAGGTGCGGGCGTTCGGCATCGCGGGCCTCCTCCACGATCTGGGCAAGGTCACGGTCCCCAACGAGATCCTGAACAAGCCGGGCAAGCTCACCGAGGACGAGCGCCAGATCATGAACGCCCACCCCGTGGAGGGCGCCCGCCTGATCCTGGCGGCCGAGGAGAACCTGGACCTGGCCGCCGTCGTGGCCTACGAGCACCACATCCGGATCGACGGGGGTGGGTACCCGTCCCTCTCCTATCCCCGGCCGTGCCACGAAGCCTCGAACCTGGTCCACGTGTGCGATGTGTTCGACGCCCTCCGCACCCATCGGCCCTACCGGGAGGCTTGGCCCGCCGAGCGTGCGCTCAAGATCATCGAGGAGGGCGCGGGCCCCGAGTTCGATGCCGACGTGGCCGCGGCCTTCGTTCAGATGATGCGGCGCTGGGAGTCGCGCGTGGCCGAGTCCGGCATCGACGATCCCAGGGTCCCGGCCCAGCCCGGGGAGGAGGGGGAGGGTGGCGCCGTGGGGTCCGACGGAGCACGGACTTCCGCCGAGGCCCTTGGAGACGCGCCGGATATCGAGGACATGACCTGGGAGTAGCGCGCTGCCGTGCGGGCGCCGCAGGGACAGGCGATCCCCTCCTCAGCCTGCGAAGGTCCGCAGACGCTCCCCCGCTTCCACCAGCGTCTCCACGCGCTTGCAGAACGCGAAGCGGACCAGCGTGCGCCCACGCTCGGGCCGGCTGAAGAAGGACGAGCCCGGAACCGGCGCCACCCCGGCTTCCCGCGCCAGCCGCTTGGAGAAGGTGGTGTCGTCCTCGTCGCTGAGGGCGGAGAAGTCGGCCAGGACGTAGTACGCCCCCTGGGGGGACGCACACCGGAAGCCCGCCGCCTGGAGGGCAGGCACGAGAGTGTCGCGGCGTTCCCGGTACTCGGCGGCCATGGTCCGGTAGTAGTCGTCCCCCAGCTGGTCCATACCCACCGCGCATGCCTCCTGGAGCGGGGCGGGCGCCCCCACGGTGAGAAAGTCGTGGACCTTGCGGATGGCGTCCGTGAGGGCGGGGGGCGCGAGGATGGTACCCACGCGCCACCCGGTGACCGAGAACGTCTTGGACACACCCGACACCGTGATGGTGTGTTCCCGCATCCCCTCCAGCGTCGCCAGGGGAATGTGCTCCCCTTCGTAGTAGATGTGCTCGTAGATCTCGTCGGTGATGGCCAGGAGCCCGTGGCTCCTGCACAGTTGGGCCACGGCCTCGAGCTCGGCGCGGTCGAACACCCGCCCGGTGGGGTTGTTGGGCGAGTTGAGGACGATGGCGCGGGTCCGCGGCGTCACGAGCCGCCGGAGCCGGTCCGGGTCGAGCCGGTAGTCCGGAGGATCGAGGGGGAGGAAGACCGGGGTGGCCTGAGAGAGGACGGCATCGGGACCGTAGTTCTCGTAGAACGGCTCCAGAACGATGACCTCGTCCCCCGGGTCCACCACCGCCAGCATGACCGATGCCATGGCCTCGGTGGCACCGCATGTCACGGTGACCTCCCGCGCCGGGTCCACCTCCATCCCGTACCATCGCGCGTACTTCCGCACCAGCGCCTGCCGGAGGCTCTCGGCCCCCCAGGTGATGGCGTACTGGTTCGTGTCGGCCAGGATGGCCCGGCAGGCCGCCTCCTTCAGGAGCTCGGGTGCCGGAAAGTCGGGGAAGCCCTGGGCCAGGTTCACCGCGCCGTGCTCCCGCGCCACGCGGGTCATCTCCCGGATCACCGACTCGGTGAACCCGTGGGTGCGGCGGGCGGTGCGCAGAACGTCGTCGGGCATGGGGAGGCTCGCGTGAGAGGGGTTCGGCGGAAGGGTCGGGCCCATGATGCCGGGCCGCCCGCCCCGGTGCAACGGGGGGAGGGCAGGAGGACGCACCGTCTGCGGGGTCGGCCATTGCGTCAGCGGGACAGCATCCTAGGATAAGGCACGCCCGCGCAGGCCCTCTTCCATCCCAGGGGAATCCGTGACGCCTCGTTGCCGCGCCCTCACCCCGATCCTGGCTCTCCTGACCCTCTGGGTCCCGGCCCGGGCGGGAGCCCAGGCCGCGCCCCTGGTCGTGGAGGCCCGGGTGGGCGCCGCCGTGCCCGTCGGTCGATTCTCCACCG
The DNA here is from genome assembly GCA_050114675.1 of Gemmatimonadota bacterium. Classification (GTDB taxonomy): domain Bacteria; phylum Gemmatimonadota; class Gemmatimonadetes; order Longimicrobiales; family Gaopeijiaceae; genus SZUA-318. The sequence goes on from JASFRY010000244.1 coordinate 4,624, forward strand.
GCACACGCCTCGGCGAAGGGGTCACGGCCGGCGCCTCCATGGGCGTGGACTTCGCAGTCTCGGGCTCGGGGCGCCGCACATGGTATGCGGGCTTCAGCCAGCACCGCTTCGCCTGCACCGACGCCGGGTGCCCCTCGGGGGGCCGGTACGTGGCCACCACGGTGGACGCCGGGTTCCGGGTCAACCTCCTGACCCGGGGGAGCGTCATTCCCTGGATCCGTTTCGGGGGGATCACCACCCGCGTCGAGTCACCGGGGTTGCCCGGGAGCCCCGAGGGCGTCTCGAGGCGTGGCTACGGGGGCGAGGCGGGCCTGGGCATCTATGCCGGCATGTGGAGCGCCCTCGCGCTCAACCCCGGCATACGCATCCAGGCCGTGAACACCGAGCTTCCCGGAGGAGCGCTCCTGCGCATGCGGTTCCTGGTCGCGGACCTGGGCTTTTCCCTCGCCTTCTGATGTCACGCCGATCCCTGACCCCGGTCGTCGTCGCCCTCGCCGCGTCCCTCCTCGCGGTTCCTCCCCGGGCTGCACGCGGCGAGGTCGTCCGAGTCGTCGTGGAACGCCGCGAGGACGTGCTGGGCGGCCGCTCCTGGGGGAGCGTGGGCGCGTACGAGAAGCTGGTGGGCCGCATCTACTTCGCCTTCGATCCGGACAACCCGGCCAACCAGGCCGTGGTGGATCTGGCCTACGCGCCCCGCAATGCCGAGGGGCTGGTGGAGGCGTGGGCCGAGTTCATGGTCCTCCAGCCCAAGGATGCGGACAAGCGCCGGGGCGTGGCGTGGCTCGAGGTGAGCAACCGGGGCGGCAAGGCGTCCCTCCGCTACTTCAACCGGGCTTCCACCGGGGCCCTGGATCCCACCACGGCCTCCGACTTCGGGGACGGCCTCCTCTTCCGGGAAGGCCTCACGGTGGTGTGGGTGGGGTGGCAATGGGACGTGCCCGAGCGCGAGGGCCTCATGCGGCTGCACGCTCCCTTCGCCCGGGAAGCCGACGGTCGCCCCATCAGCGGGCTCGTCCGCTCGGACTGGACGGTGGATCAGGAGACCGAGGTCCTGGATCTGGCGCACCGGGGGCACCGGGCGTATCCGGTCTCGGATCCCGAGGACCCGGCCAACGTCCTCACGGTGCGGGACGGGCGTGATGCGCCCCGTGAGGTGGTGCCCCGCGCCCAGTGGTCGTTCGTGGCACCGGAGGAGGGGCCCGAGGCGGGCCGGCTGGTCCGGGTACGGCTGGACGGGGGCTTCAAGGCCGGCAAGATCTACGAGATGGTCTACCGGGCCCAGGACCCGAGGGTGGTGGGGCTGGGCCTCGCAGCGATCCGCGACGTGGCATCCTACGCCAAGTACTCGCTCAACAGCGAGTTCCCGGCGGAGAAGGTGGTCGCCTTCGGCGTGTCCCAGACCGGGCGGTTCCTCCGCCACTTCCTGTACCAGGGATTCAACACGGACGAGGGGAAGCGCAAAGCGCTGGACGGCATGTTCGTCCATTCCGCCGGGGCGGGGCGGGGGAGCTTCAACCACCGGTTCGGCCAACCGTCGCGCGACGCGCACCGCTACTCCGCGTTCTTCTATCCCACGGACATCTTCCCCTTCACCAGCCGGCCGGAGACGGACCCGGTCACCGGGGTCGAGGACGGCCTCGCCAGCCGGACGCCCCCCGACCGTCTGCCGCTGATCTTCTATACCAACTCGGGCTACGAGTACTGGGGGAGGGCCGCCTCCCTCATCCACACCACGCCCGACGGCACCGAGGACGTGGATCCACTCCCCAACGAGCGCATCTACCAGATGGCGTCGGGTCAGCACTTCGTGGGTGGCTTCCCTCCGTCGCCCGGGGCCCGCATGGCGGACGGCGTGTACCGGGGGGATCCCCTCGACTACTTCCCCACGCTCCGGTCTCTCGCCGTCCGCCTGGTTGCCTGGGTCGCCGACGGCAAGGCGCCTCCCCCGAGCCGCTATCCCCACATCTCCGAAGGCACGCTGGTGCCGCCTTCGGGCCTGGCGTTCCCGGCCATCGCGGGCGTGGACCGCCCACGGGTGGTCCACGTGGCGTACCACGCCGACTACGGGCCCCGCTTCCGCTCCCAGGGCATCGTGGACAAG
>JASFRY010000245.1:0-6710 GCA_050114675.1 Gemmatimonadota bacterium
TTCGAGGTCGGAGGGGAAGGGGACTTCGACGTGACCGTGGTGGTGGACGCTCCCGAAGGCATCCGCCTCCGCCGTCTCGTCGAGGACAGGGACCTCTCGGAGGACGAGGCCCGCCGCATCATGGCCGCCCAGATGGATCCGGCGGAGAAGCGTGCGCGTGCGGACCTGGTGGTGGACAACGCGGGGAGCCTGGAAGAGCTGCGTGCCCGTGCCGGGGAGGTGCTGGAGCGCCTGCGGGCCCGCGCCGGGACGGTGTCCCTGCGTCTGGATCTCCACCTCCACACCGTGGGATCGTGGGACTGTCTCTCCGACCCCCTCGGCGTCGTGGAGCGTGCGCTGGACCGGGGGCTCCACCGCATCGCCGTCACGGACCACGACCGGCTCGAGGTGGCGCTCCGTATGGCCGAGGCGTACCCGGACCAGGTCATTCCCGGCGAGGAGGTGAAGACCGCCGAAGGGATCGACGTCATCGGCCTCTATCTCTCCGAGGAGATTCCCCGGGGCACGTCCGCGCGGGAGACGGTGGAGCGGGTGCGGGCCCAGGGCGGCATCCCCTATCTGCCGCATCCCTATGCCCGGGGGAAGGGGGGTGGGGGCCGGTACGCGGAGGAGCTGGCGCCGCTGGTGGACGTGGTGGAGGTATTCAACGCGAGGCTCCACCCCGGGAGCCTCAACCCACCCGCCGAAGCGCTGGCGCGGCGACACGGCAAGCTCCGGGGGGCGGGCTCCGACGCCCACACCCTGGGGGAGATCGGGGGCGCGTGGGTGGAGGTCCCGCCTCATCCCAACCGCCCCGAGGCGCTGCTGCACGCCCTGGCCTCGGGACGCGTCCAGGGCAGAACGGCGTCGAACCTGGTCCACCTGGCCTCCACGTGGGCCAAGCTGCGCAAGCGCCTCCCGGGGGCTCCGGCGCCCTGACGCCGGAGGCCCCTGCGGCGGCGGCTCCCGGCCGGAGGGAGCCGCTCGCCGGGCTTGCGCGGTGGCGGCTCCCCCGCGGAGTTCCATACCTTTGAGGCGCAGCTTCCTCCCGGCTGCTCTGCTTGTGCCTGCGTGTCCATCGTCTTTCAGGGTCAGGAGCCCGTCTTGAGTTACCGCACGCCGGGGGAACGCGCATCGTCGGTACGGGAGGTGCGCGATGCCCTGCTGGCATCCCGTCGCGCCGTGCTCACCACCCACCTCAACGCCGACGGGGACGGGGCGGGGTCCGAAGCCGCGCTCGTCGCGTGGCTGCGGGCCAACGGGTCCGAGGCGTGGATCATAAATCCCACGCCCTTTCCCGACGCGTTCCGCTTCCTCGTCGAGGACGCGTGGGTGGTGGACGCCGGATCCCGACGGGCCCGGGATCTCTGCCATCAGGCCGATCTGGCCGTGGTGCTGGATACCGGCGAGGTCGGGCGGATCGGTCGGGTCCGCTCCCTCATCCGGGAGCTCCAGACGGTGGTGGTGGACCATCACCAGCCGGGCGAGCAGCCCATGGGCGGCATCTCGCTGCGCGATCCCGAAGCGTGCGCCACGGGGGAGCTCGTCTACGACATCATGCTGGCGGCCGGCGGTCCCTGGCCCGAGGAGAGCCTCCGGGGGATGTACGTGGCCATCCTGACCGACACGGGCTCCTTCCGGTTCACCAACGCCACACCGGGCGCGCACCGGGTGGTGGCGGAGCTGGTGGCCGGGGGTGTGGATCCCGAGGAGATGTATGATCGCGTCTACGGGAAGGCCCCGGTCCGCAAGTTCCGGCTGCTGCAGCGAGCCTTGGCCACGCTCGAGCTGGATCCGGACGCGGGAATCGCGTGGATGATCATCCCGCCCGACGCCTTTTCCGAGCTGGGTGCCACTCAGGAAGACCTGGAGGGTATGGTGGATGTCCCGCGGGGCGTCGAAGGAGCGGAGGTCGGCCTCCTCTTCCGTCTGGCGGCCACGGGGGAGGTGAAGGTGTCCTTCCGGTCCAACGGACCGGTGAACGTCAACGAGCTGGCGAGACGCTTCGGCGGTGGCGGCCACATCAAGGCTTCGGGGGCCATGCTTCCCGGGCCCATGGACGAGGCCGTGCAGACGGTCTTGCAAGCCACCCGGGAGGCCGTAGCCCGGGACCTGTCCGGAGAGGAACCCGTTTGACGGAGTCACGTACTGAGGAACGACAGGAGGACCCCGGGGTGCCGGAGGCGCTTCCCCGGTCCCTTGTCCACGCCCGGGACCGCCTGGGCGCCGGGCGTCTGGACAGGCTGTGGATCTTTCCGCCCATCAAGCGCGGGCGAAGGGAGCGGGGCCTCGTGGCGTTGAGCCTCTACCTGGACGGGACGGAGCGCCGTCGGCTCCTCACGCTGGCCTATACCGCCGAGCGGTCCGGTCTGAACCTCACGGTGGAGCACGCCTTCCACGAGGAGGGTGAGGCACCGCCGGAGCTGCTGCCCCGTGTCATGGACGGGGTCGTCAGGCGGGCGGGCGAGGCGTACGGCGAGCCCCGCGAGGTCGCCATCGAGGGCGAGACGGATCGCTTCAGCGCCCTGGTGGGAGAATTCGATTCGGCGTTGCTGGCCCCGGAGCAGAGATGAACGACGCAGCCACCATCCATCCCTTCATCCGCCTCTTCGGACGCTACCTGCGCGAGCAGGGACTTCCGGTGACGCATCAGCGCGAGGTGGTGGCCGAGGTGGTGTTCGCGTCGGAGGACCATCTGTCCGTGGACGACATCGAGCAGCGCCTCAGGGAGCGCGGTGACCGCATCGGCAAGGCCACCATCTACCGGACGCTGGACCTGCTCGTGCGGAGCCGCCTCGTGGAGGAGCATGATTTCGGGGAAGGGTTCAAGCGCTACGAGCACCGTCTGTCCCGCCAGCCCGTCCACGAGCACCTCATCTGCATGGAGTGTGGCAAGGTCATCGAGTTCCAGAGTGACGAGATCCAGGCCGTGGAGGCCAGGATGCGATCCGAGCACGGGTTCGTGCCCGTCCGCCATCGCCTGGAGATCCACGGCCTGTGCCGGGAGTGCGCCGAGGAGGGCACGTCCCACCCCTACCAGGGGCTGACGTGCCCCATCGACACCGTGTAGCGTCGTGTTCCGTCGGTTTCACTGACGGACCTGCGGCGCCGCTGGTCCATGCCCAATCAACGGAATCCCCATGCGCCGGGCCGCGGAGCCGACCCGGCAGGAGCGCGTCGCGTCGTGACCCCCCCCGGACTGCCTGCAGGCCTCGAGGATCTTCCCTGGGAGCTTCCCCACACCTTTCTGGGGCTGGACGAGGAGGCGGCTGACTTCCAGCGGGCCGCTTCGGTGATCCTGCCGGTGCCCTATGAATCCACGACGTCCTATGGGGGAGGGACCCGGCAGGGACCTTCGGCCATCGTGGAGGCCTCGCGCTACATCGAGCTCTACGACCAGGAGTTGGACTGCGAGGCGGGCGCGCTCCTGGGGATCCACACCCTCGCTTCGTTGGAGCTCACCCGGGCCGGTGCCACCCCCGCCATGGAGGAGCTGCGTGCCGCCTACGCCAGGGTGGCCGAGGCGTGCGGCGATCGCTTCCTCATGATGCTGGGAGGAGAGCACAGCGTGTCGTCGCCGGCGATCCTTGCTCAGGCCGACCGTCACGACCAGCGGCTCACCGTCCTGCAGATGGACGCCCACACGGACCTGCGGCCCCAGTACGAGGGCACGCCCAACTCCCACGCCAGCGCCATGGCGCGGGTCCTGGACCGGGCCGACGTGGTGGCCGTGGGGATCCGGGCCGTCAGCGGCGAGGAGATGGAGATCCACCGGTCCAACTCCGGCTCCACCATCGTGTGGGCCGACGAGATGTGGGAGGACGATCGCTGGATGGACCGGGCGATGGAGGCGCTGGGACCCAAGGTCTACCTCACCTTCGACGTGGACTACTTCGACCCCGACATCCTCCCTTCCACCGGCACGCCCGAGCCCGGCGGCGGTGACTGGTACCGGACGCTCAAGTTCCTGAAGCGCGTGTATCGGGAGCGTGAAGTGGTGGCCGCCGACGTGGTGGAGCTCGCGCCCACCCCCGGCCTGCACGCCCCCGACTTCCTGGTGGCGAAGCTGGTCTACAAGCTCATCAGCTACCGCTTCCAGGAGCGCCTGAAGAGGTAGTAGCCGGAGAGGGAGGAGGTGTCGTGCCTGAGCGGGGCTAGGGCGGCGCAGCCGTCCCCATCCGGAGAGGGAGGGCGTGTCGTCTCCGAACGGGGCTCGGATCGCGCAGCGATCCGGAGCGAAGCGCCCCCTGAGGAGACGACACGCCCGACCGAAGCTTGATCGCCGATCACCCACCCTCGACCTTTGAAGGATTCGAGTGGATCCTTCTGTCCCAGCTGCGCATGGTCCGACCCGTGTCCGACCCCGCCCAAAACGCCACGCCCGATGCGGCGCCCGATCCCTCCGGGGAAGGGGGGCCGGATCCCGGCGACCGGGGCTTCCTCTCCTGGCGGGAGTTGGAGCGGGCCACCGGCTCGCCCACGATCTCGGGCAACGAGCTCCGGCTCCAGTTTGAGGGGGGCAGCACCTTCGAGGCCTGGATCGAGGCCATCGACACCGCCGAGAAGTTCGTCTACTTCGAGAACTATGTGGTGCGGGACGACAGGGTGGGGCGTGCCTTCCGCGATGCGCTCATCACCAAGGCACGGCAGGGCATCCCGGTTCGGATCATCCATGACTGGCTGGGGTGCTGGGCCACGCCGCGGAGCTACTGGAAGCCCTTCCGGGACGCCGGGGTGGAGGTGCGGGCCTTCAACAAGCCGGCGCTGCGCTTCGGCGACCCGTTGGGCGTGCTCCAACGCGATCATCGCAAGCTGGTGGCCGTGGACGGCCACGAGGCTTTCGTGGGTGGGTTCTGCATCGGCGAGGAGTGGGCCGGGACGCCCAACAGCCCTCCGTGGCGGGACACGGGCGTCGAGATCCGGGGACCGGCAGCCCGTGCCGCGGCCATGGCGTTCGAGCGGCTGTGGGGTGAGATGGGCCGGCCCTCCTTTCTCGCGTCCACGCTCCCCGACCCGGCGCCGGCGGGCGACACCCCGGTGTGGATCATCGAAGGCGAGCCGGGCAAGGCCAGGGTCTACCGCACCCTCCACCTCAATGCGGCCAGGGCGGAAGAGCGCATCTGGATCACCGATGCCTACTTCGTGGCGCCCCGCCCGGTGAACGAGGCTTTGGCCGCTGCGGCCCAGCAGGGCGTCGACGTCCGCATCATGCTCCCGGCCCACAACAACTGGCCTCTGGTGGGGAGCATCTCCCGCGGTGGGTACCGCTTCCTGCTGGAGAACGGCGTGCGGCTCTTCGAGTGGCAGGGCCCCATGATCCACGCCAAGACGTCCGTGGTGGACGGGGTCTGGTGCCGGGTCGGGTCCAGCAACCTGAACTCGGCCTCCCTCATGGGGAACTGGGAGATCGACGTGGGCGTTATGGATCGGGATTTGGCGGAACAGCTCGAGGGCCTCTTTCTCGCCGACCTGGCTTCGTCCCGGGAGATCGTTTTGCCCATGGCGCGCAGCCAGGTGGCGGCGCACCGGATCCCCGGTGAGGCCGACACCCCGAAGGACTCCCTCGACCCCCAGGGTTCGCTGCCGCAGCGGCTGGAGCGAGCTTTGGGCCAGGGAGGGGGCCGGGCGGGCCTCGCGCCGCTGGTGCGGGCCGGCTCCATGCTGGGCGGCGCCCTGGCCGGCAACCGGCCGCTGGGCCGCGAGGACCGCACGGTCCTGGGGACGCTGTCGGTGGCCATTCTGGTCATGGCCGCTTTGGCCGCGTTCTTCCCGACCATGGTAGGTTGGTTGGTGGCGTTCCTGGCCTTCTGGTTCGGTGGCGTCATGGCCATCCGGGCCTACGCCCAGGCGCGTCGCGCCCGGGCGGAGGAGCGGCAAGGTGAGCTTCTCCTTCAGAGACTCGATCAGGAAGACGAGACGACTCCGTGAACGATATCGGCATTGTGATCGCCCTCAGCGCGGGGGTGCTGTCCTTTCTCTCTCCGTGCGTCCTGCCCCTGGTGCCCAGCTATCTGACCTTCGTCACGGGGATGAGCCTGGAGGACCTCCAGGAAGGCGTGGATCGTCGGAACACCATGATCCACTCGGTCCTCTTCGTGATGGGCTTCAGCGTCATCTTCATCCTCTTGGGCGCGTCTGCGTCCTTTCTGGGCCAGTTCTTCAAGGCCTACGAGGTGTGGATCGCGCGCATCGGCGGGGTGGTGATCATCGCCCTGGGGCTGCACCTGGCCGGCGTGTTCCGCCTCATGCCCCTCATGCGGGAGCGGCGCGTCCACCTGGCCGACAAGCCCGCGGGCTACCTGGGCACGCTGGGTGTGGGCATGGCCTTCGGGGCAGGGTGGACGCCCTGCATTGGCCCTGTGCTCGGCGCCATCCTCACGTATGGCTTCAGCCAGGACACCATGTGGGCCGGCGTCGGGCTCCTCACCGTCTACTCCCTGGGGCTGGCTATTCCCTTCCTGTTGGCGGCCCTGGCGCTCAACTGGTTCCTCGGCGCCTTCAAGCGCTTCCGGAAGTGGATCCCCGTGGCCGAAAAGGCATCGGGCGTGCTCCTGGTGTTCCTGGGCGTGCTCCTCATGACGGGGACCTTCACCTGGCTCAGCGGTCTCCTGGCGCGCTTTACGCCGGACTTCATCCTGGACCGGATCTAGTGTGGTGTTTCGGAAATACCTCGGCCATTCGAACGCCGGTGCATCCGGCCCTGCGGCGTTGCTCCTCCTCGAAATAGCGCT
>JASFRY010000246.1:0-6695 GCA_050114675.1 Gemmatimonadota bacterium
AGAGGAACATGGGAATGCCCAGCCCCACCGCAGAGGCTGCCAGAGCCCGCCAACGGCGCCGGAGGGTCAGCCACACGAACACGGCGATCAGGAGGGGAAGCCCGGCCGAGCGGGTGAAGTACGCCAGGCCCGCGGCTGTGACGCCCAGCGCCAGCCAGAGGGATCGGGGACCCGGCTCTTCCGCCTCGGTCCCGGTGCCCGCACGGGCCTCGGCCTTGCTCCTGCGGGCCCGGCGTCGGGCCGCGGCCAGCGCCCGCATGGTCCTGCCGCCGTCGGCCCGCTCCAGGGCGAAGAGCGCCAGGACCGTGAAGCCCAGGAAGGTGGGGTCCGAGAGCACCCAGTGGCTGTAGTAGACCACCGCAGAGGCCAGGGCCAGCGCCAGGGACGTTCCCAGAGCCCACACCGGGTTGGTGCGGCGCTCGGCCCAGAGGTAGGTCACCGCCACCGTGGCGATGGTGGAGAGGGCGGCCACCGCCTTCAACGAGACCCACGAGCGCGCGCCCAGGAGCATGAAGGCCGCCAGCAGCAGGGGAAACACCGGGGGATACTTGGTGTGGGGCGCCCGCGCCGGATCGAAGAGCTCGGTGTAGCTGTGGTCGTGCAGGAGGGAGTACCCCAGCGTCACGTAGCCGGCGTTGTCCCCGCCGGTGTGGGGCGCCGGATTGAACGCGGTGGCGACGATGACCGCCGACACCAGGAGGATCACCGCGAAGAACATCCACCGGATCACGGCGGTGCCGCTGGCGCTGTGAGCACCGGCCTCGACCGCGTGGGCCGGCTCCCCCGCTCCTCCTCCCTGCTCCCTGTCCCGCTTGCGTTTGCTCATGGCTCCACCTTCACGACACGGGCCACGACGCCGTCGGCAGCGTCCAGCCTCCGTCGAGCCTCCACGGCGTCCACGTCCAGGTGCCCCATGACCAGCGCTGTCTTCACATGTCCTCCCGCAGCCTCCAGAAGCTCGGCCGCGCGCGGTCGCTCCAGCGCCAGCATCTCCATGAGGATGCGCTCCCCCCGGTCGCGCAGCTTCTCGCACGTCACCTGCAGGTCCACCATGAGATTGCCGAAGACCTTGCCCATGCGCACCATGGACGCCGTGGTGATGGTGTTGAGCACCAGCTTGGTGGCGGTACCGGCCTTCATGCGGGTGGATCCGGTAATGACCTCCGGCCCGACCAGTGGCGCAATGACCACGTCGTGGGCGTCGAGAAGGGTCTCCGACGGGTAGGTGCACAGGAGGAAGCCCGTCTTCGCACCCCGCTCCCGCGCGCGGGCCAGCGCGCCGTGCACGTAGGGGGTCGAGCCCGAGGTGGCGATGCCCAGGACGAAGTCACGTTCATCCACCTCCTTCTCGTCGATGGCGGCGGCGCCGTCCGCGGGATGATCCTCGGCACCCTCCTGGGCCCGGACCAGGGCGTCGTACCCGCCGGCGATGATCCCCTGCACCATGGACGGGTCGGTGCCGTACGTGGGCGGCATCTCCGCCGAGTCGAGCACGCCGAGGCGTCCCGACGTGCCGGCGCCCACGTAGATGAGACGCCCGCCGGCGCGGAACGCCGCCACCGCCAGATCCACCGCCCGGGCCACGGATTCGCGCTCCTCGGCGACGGCGTCGGCAATCATGCGGTCCTCGGCGTTGATGAGGTCCACGATCTCCTGCACGCCCAGCTCGTCGATACGCTGGGAGCGGGGATTGCGCTGCTCGGTAAGACGGGAATCGCGCATGGAAGCGTGGATCGGCGAAGGGCGATGGCGTGGTCGGCCGAGTCCGCTCAGCCGGTTGTGGGTGTTCTCGATACCCGATATCCTCGGGCGATCAATGGTATCCGAGGGGCCGGGGGGCGGCAACGATGCCGCGCCGCGGCTCCGACTCAGGAGTGCCCGCATGATCCGCCCTTCCAGAGCCGTGTTCCGCCCGCTGGCCCTCACCGTGGCCCTCCTCGCCCTGGCCGGCTGCCGGGACCTGCCCCACGAGTCCCGAACCGCCACCACCGCGTTCCCCGCAGGGTGGCCCTTCCCCCACGACGCGCCTCCCGCCACGGGACGCAACGGGATGGTGGTGACCACCGACGCGCTGGCCAGCCAGGTGGGCGTGGACATCATGAAGGCCGGGGGCAACGCCGTGGACGCGGCGGTGGCAGTACAGTTCGCCCTGGCCGTCGTGAACCCCGAAGCGGGCAACATCGGCGGGGGCGGATTCATGGTGGTGCGCCTTGCCGACGGTCAAGCGGCCGCCCTGGACTTCCGGGAGAAGGCGCCGCTGACCGCCAGCCGCGACATGTACCTGGACGAGAACGGCAACCTCACCGACAAGTCTTTGGTCGGCGCCCTGGCTGCCGGGGTGCCGGGCTCGGTCATGGGCATGTGGGTCGCCCACGAACGCTTCGGTACCCTCCCGTGGAAGGAGCTCCTGGCCCCGGCCATCCGATTGGCCCGGGGATTCGCCGTGCACGAGCGCTTCCTCAACTCCCTCGATCCGGAGATGGTCCACGCGCTGTCGGCCTTTCCCGCCTCGGCATCCCAGTTCCTTCCGCGGAACGGTCAGCCGCCGCAGGTGGGGGACACCCTGCGACAGCCCGACCTGGCTGCTACCCTCGAGCGCATTCAGTCGGAGGGTCCCGACGGCTTCTATGCCGGAAAGACGGCGGACCTCATCGTGGCGGAGATGGAGCGGAGCGGCGGGATCATCACGCGGGAGGATCTGGCCCAGTACACCGCCGAGTGGCGTGACCCCATCTGGTTCTCGTACCGGGGACACGACGTGGTCTCCATGCCGCCATCCTCGTCGGGCGGGCCGACCATGGCCGAGATGGCCAACATCCTGGAGGGCTTCGACCTGTCCTCCATGCCCTGGCACGGCGCCCGGATGGTCCATCTCTACGTCGAGGCCTGGAAGCGGGCCTACGCCGACCGGAACGCCTACCTGGCCGACCCCGACTTCGTGAAGATGCCCCTGGATCGCATGACCTCCATGGAGTACGCCGACAAGCGCCGCGCCACAATCCAGCCCGACCGGGCCACACCGTCGTCGGAGGTGGAGCCCGGCCTGGGTGAGCCGGGCACGGGCGGCTCGGAGGAGGGGATGACCACGACCCACTACTCCATCGTCGACGGGGAGGGCAACGCCGTGGCGGTGACCACCACCCTCAACTCCTGGTACGGATGCAAGGTCACGGTGACGGGCGCGGGGTTCGTCCTGAACAACGAGATGGACGACTTCGCCGCCAAGCCGGGCACGCCGAACCAATACGGTCTCGTCCAGGGCGAGGCCAACGCCATCGAGCCGGGCAAGCGCATGCTGTCGGCCATGACGCCCACCATCGTGTTGGGACCGGGCGGCCAGCTCCGCATGGTCACCGGAACGCCGGGGGGCTCCACCATCATCACCACGGTGTTCCAGACCATCTCCAACGTCCTGGACTACGGGATGGACGTGGTGGCCGCAGTGGACGCGCCCCGGGTGCACCACCAGCATCTCCCCGACCAGATCTTCTACGAAAAGGGCGGGCTCGATCCCGCGGTGGTGGCGGAGCTCCGGCAGATGGGGTACACGGTGACCGAGCGATCCGGTGTGAGCGGGGACGTGCAGGCGATTCTGGTGGCCGAAGACGGCACGCTCACGGGGTGGTCGGACCCCCGGCGCGGCGGCAAAGCCATCGGGTACTGATGGGCGGCTGGAGGGACGGCAGGTACGGGCTCGGCCCGCCACGTCCCCGCGGTGCCTTCCCCGACCGGTCGGCGGCCCTCGCGCCGGCCGCCCCCGGGTCGCGGGGGCCGTGCCGGGAACCGGAGTCCCGCGTCGGGTAGTAGCTCCCCATGAAATCCCTCCGCTCCGTCCTCCCCTATTTCCGCCCCTACCTCAAGGGGTTCGCCTGGGGAATGGTGTGCGTCTTCTTCGCCAACGTCTTCCAGGTGGCATGGCCCTACCTCATGAAGGTGGCCATCGACGGCCTCGGTGACCCCGGGGTCACCTCGGGGAGGATCGCGGGTCTGGCCGGGCTCATCGTGGCCGCCGCGCTCCTGGGCGGGGCGGCACGCTTCGGGATGCGCCAGCTCCTCAACACCATGAGCCGCCGCATCGAGGCGGACCTGCGCAACGATTTCTTCCGGCACCTCCTTCGCCTGGACGCATCGTTCTACGGATCGGTGCGCACCGGTGATCTGATGAGCCGGGCCACCAACGATACCCTGGCAGTGCGCATGGCCGCGGGGCCGGCCGTCATGTACACGGTGAACACCGTGGTGACCTTCGCCTTCGCCCTGGGGCTCATGCTCTACATCAGCCCCCGGCTCACAGCGTACGCCATGATCCCCATGGTCATCCTGCCCCCGGTGGTGCTCGGCTTCGGCAAGGTGATCCACAAGCGCTTCGAAGCCATCCAGGAGCAGTTCTCCACCCTCTCCACCATGGTGCAGGAGAACCTCACGGGCGCGCGCATCGTGCGCGCCTATACGCAGGAGGACGAGCAGGCGCTCCAGTTCGACGACCTCAACGGGGAATACCGCTCCCGCAACATGCGCCTGGCCATCTCGGCGGGCGCCTTCCACCCGGTCCTCGGCCTCATCGCCGGCTCCGCCATGGTCCTGGTCCTGTGGCTGGGCGGTCAGGAGGTCATGTCCGGGAGCATCACCGTGGGTGACTTCGTCGCCTTCGGCTTCTACCTGGTGCTCCTCATCTGGCCCATGATCGCACTGGGCTGGGTGGTGAACCTGTACCAGCGGGGCGGCGCCTCCATGGGCAGGCTCAACAAGATCCTCCAGACCGAGCCGGCGGTGGCGATCCCGGAGCATCCCATGCCCCTGGACGAGGCGGCAGGCCGGGTCGAGTTCCGTGACGTCTCGTTCCGCTACCCGGACACGGAGCGCGAGGTGCTCTCCGGCGTGAGCTTCGTCGCCGAGCCCGGTCAGACCGTCGCCCTGGTGGGACCCACCGGCTCGGGCAAGAGCACGCTGGTGGCCCTCCTGGCCCGGATGTACGACCCCACCTCGGGTGAGGTCCTGCTCGACGGCATCTCCCTCACCCGGGTAGATCCGGCGGATCTCCGGCGCCGTATCGGGATGGTGCCCCAGGACGCCTTCCTCTTCAGCGAGACCATCGAAGCCAACATCGGTCTGGGTCTGGACGAGAACGAGGTCCCGGCAGATGCGGGCGATCCTGCCGCTGCCGTCGCCGCCGCCGCGCGCATCGCGCAGCTCCACGAGCAGATCGAGGAATTCCCGCAGCGCTACGACACCATGCTGGGCGAGCGGGGCATCAACCTCTCCGGCGGTCAGAAGCAGCGGGCCACCCTGGCCCGGGCCATCGCCCGGGATCCGCTCATCCTGGTCCTGGACGACGCACTCTCCGCCGTGGACACCCACACCGAGGCGAAGATCCTGGAGGACCTGCGCACGGTCATGAAGGGGCGCACCTCGTTCATCATCAGCCACCGTGTGTCGGCGGTGATGGGCGCCGACCAGATCCTGGTGCTGGAAGACGGGCGCATCGTGGAGCGGGGCACCCACGCCCAGCTCACGACCGCCGAGGGGACGTACGCCCGGCTCCTGAGGCGCCAGATGCTGGAAGAAGGGCTCGAGTCGGATGCGACCGTTGGGGCGCCCGCGGCGGACTGACCTCGCCAGGTAGGTGCTTCGCGCCCCTCCCGATCAGTGGAGGAGGTAGATGAGGCCGCCCACCGCCCCCACCAGCGTGAGCCGCTTCCACCAGGAACCCTGGCCCTGGACGCGCTGCGGGACCCGCGTCCAGACGAGGATGGCTCCGCACGCCGCATGGGCGTACTCCGCGGGCACCTCCGCGTTGGAGTATACCTCCACGCCCTCCACGTCCTCGGGGCGCAGCGCCAGATCCAGGCTCATGCTGTTCGCCACCGCGACACCGTCGATGTAGATCTGCGGCCGGCAGCGGCCACGCATGAAGAGCATGCCGTCCCCGTAGCGGTTCCTGACGACGTGCAGCCGCGTGGTTCGGCTCAGCACGTCGGTCACCTGGAACACGTGGCCTTTCGCCATGTCCTCCCGGGTCACAAAGGAGCCGATCCCTCGCGCCTTCCTGCGGTTGAAGTCCCGCAGCACCCGGGATTCGCTCCGCTTCACCGTCACCGTCACCGGCTCCAGGTCCACGGCCTTGGGTACCAGCGCCGCCGTGAGGGTCACGTCCCCGTTCAGGTCCACCGGTCCCGTCGTGGGCAAGTACCCGATGCTCTGGACCCGGAGGCGGTAGGACCCCGGAGCGACCTGGGGAAGGGTGTAGGCCCCCAGGCTGTCCGTCTCGGTGTAGGCCACCACCCGCCCCGAATCCGGGAGGAGGAGGAAGACCCGGGCACCCGGCAGCGGATCGACGGTCGCCTGATCCACCACGGTCCCGGAAACGCGGCCCGGCAGGGGTCGAACGGCCTCGGCCACCCTGGAAGGAAGAGCCCCGCGCCCCTGAGCGGCGAGAGGTCCAACGGACATGCACAGTACCACGACGCCAGCCGCCAAGACGACGGCCGGAAGTCGGATGCCCTGACGGGAGCAGACCGTCCGCATCGGACTTCGTGCCTCCTGCACAGCGGGAGGGAGGTCCCGCGCTACCACGGCATCGAGCATCGAGCCGCGCGGCCAACCTAGGGAGCCGACCGTCCCCGTCGCAAGCCGAGGAAGGGCGCCTAGAATGCGGGGAACCGCCGGCCCCGGGGACCGATCCGCCCCCCCTTTCC
>JASFRY010000247.1:0-6689 GCA_050114675.1 Gemmatimonadota bacterium
CATCCCATGTCCCTTCGACACGCTTGCGTCGGCCCCCTGAAGTTGGCATCATAGATATGGCTGTCCGCCCCGTGGGCCGCGTCAGACGCCGCCCGACGGGAAGCAGGTCAGGACCCATCGCCCTCGCATGAGGGCACGCGATACGTCGCACGGCATGAGACGGGCAGCACGGGTTCCACGGTCATCGACGCCGTGCCGGATCCGTTCGGCGGACGTCGCCCCTCTGTGCGCAGGAGGAGGCCATGCCACCCGGCAACAGAAGGGCCCGGAGCGCGTGACACGCTCCGGGCCCTCTCCATTTGGCGGCGGTTCCGCGCGGTGCTTCAGCTCCCGGCGAAGGTCTCCCGAAGTCGGGACTTCTGGACCTTCCCGGTAGCGCCCAGGGGGAGGGCGTCGACGAAGACCACGTCGTCGGGGAGCCACCACTTGGGCACCTGTCCTTCCAGGAACTCGAGGACGGACTCGGGCGTGGGAGAGGTCCCCGGCCTGGCCTGGGCCACCAGGAGGGGCCGTTCCCCCCACTTGGGGTGGGCCACCCCGATCACCGCCGCCATGGCGATCTCCGGGTGCCGGCCGGCCACGTCCTCCAGGTCGATGGAGCTGATCCACTCCCCTCCGGACTTGATGAGGTCCTTCTTCCGGTCGGTGATCTGTACCACCGCATCGGGGTGGATCACCGCCACGTCCCCGGTGGAGAACCACCCCTCGTCGTCCAACGCGCTCCCGGGCTCGCTACCCAGATAGGCCGAGGAGACCCACGGCCCCCGGATCTGGAGCTCCCCGAAGGCATTGCCGTCGTGGGGCAGAGCCTTGCCTTCGGTGTCCACGATGCGGAGCTCGACGCCGAAGATGGGCCGCCCCTGACGCACCAGGATCTCCACCTTGTCGTCTTCGGGGAGTTCCGCCTCGGACGGGGTGAGGCGGCTGATGCTCCCCACCGGGCTGGTCTCGGTCATGCCCCACCCGTGGATCACGTCGATCCCACGCTGCAGGTAGTCCCGGATCATGGCGCTCCCCGGTGCGGCGCCCCCGTTGGTGACCCACCGGAGGCTCGGTACGCTCTCCCCCGATTCCCTCCAATGGGCCAGGAGGCCGAGGTGCACGGTGGGGACCCCCATGTAGCCCGTGACGCCTTCGGCGTTCATGAGCTCGGTGAGGCCCGGGCCGTCGAGGCGGGGACCGGGCATGACCAGCTTGGATCCGGTCATGGCGGCGGCATAGGGGACGCCCCACGCATTGACGTGGAACATGGGCACCACCGGCAGCACGACATCGTCGGTCCGGACAGGGAGGGCCGTGGGAAGGGAGACCGCGTATGCGTGGAGAACGTTGGAACGGTGGGAGTAGACCACGCCCTTGGGGTTCCCCGTGGTACCCGATGTATAGCAGATCCCGGCGGCGGCGTTCTCGTCCAGCTCCGGCCACTCGTAGGTGCCGGGCTGCTCGGCGATGAGATCCTCGTAGCACAGCGCGTCGGGGATCCGTGTGTCCGGCATGTGCGCGCGGTCCGTGAGCACGACCAGGTACTTCACCGTCTCGAGCTGGTCCCACACCGCCTCCACGAGGGGCACGAAGGTGAGGTCCACGAAGAGCACCCGGTCCTCGGCGTGGTTGAGGACATAGATCAGCTGGGAGGGGTGCAGGCGGGGATTCACCGTGTGGATCACGGCGCCCATGCCCGAGACGCCGTAGTAGAGCTCCAGGTGTCGGTGGGTGTTCCACGCGATGGTGGCTACGGCGTCGCCTTCCCGCACGCTCAAGGCCCGGAGCGCTTCCGCGAGCTGCCGCGACCGGTGGCGGACATCGGGCCAGGTGTAGCGGTGGATGGGCCCTTCCACCGTTCGGGTCACGATCTCGGTCGAGGGAAAGACCTTGGCGGCATGCTCCAGAAGGCTGGAGATCAGGAGCGGGGTGTCCATCATCAAGCCACGCATCGGCGTACCTCCGGGGGGTCAGTGCGAACTCAGCGACACATTACGCCGTGCCCCGCATGGTGGGCAAAGAGTTTCTGCGGCACCTGGGGCCTCCGGGCGCGTCCGGAGAGAAGATCCGGCTCGCCGGAGGGAGGATGGGACGTCTCCGGAATCCGGCTCAGCGGGGAGGGGTGCCGCCGCTCAGACGCTCCGAGATCTTCTCGGCGATGAGCTTCTCCAGGGCGCCGGTGGAGCGGCATTCCCGCACGCCTTCCAACCCGCCCCGGTTCCGGGCTTCCGCGTCCACCTGGGTGCTCAACGCGGTGGCGCCATCGGCGGTGCCCACCGCCGAGGCCACGTTGAGCAGCACCCGGGCGTCGTCGGCCACGGGCCCGGAGAGGTCCCGGCCGCAGTCCACCCAGTACGACGCGCGGCGCCCGTTGAGGCGGACCAGGCGCTGGCCCTGGCTGGCCACCTGCCGACCGGGACCCCGGCCGGTGATCTTCAGCTCGAGCTCGTCCCAGGTGGCCTGGAGGGCGGACCAGACCTGGGTCGGCGTGGCCGAGGCGAAGGTATGGGTCACGGCGGTTCCGTGCTGTACCACCGCCTGGGTCCCTTCGACACCGCGCCTCATCTCCGTGGGCCCCGGCGCCGGCGAGGCAACGCCGCCCGAGGACGCGCACCCTGTGCAGGCCAGCACGGCAGCGAGCATTCCCATCCTCTTCATGGTCCCCTCTCCGAAAGAGGAAGGTGAAGACATGGGCAACATAGGCGCGTGCCCGGCACCGCGGTAGCGATTCACCGATTGGAGTGTATCCCATGTTCCGTCGACACCGGGGCTGGCCAGCCCCGGCCGGGCGGGGGTCACTTTCCCATGCCGACTCTTCCCATCCCGACTCGCCTTGGCTCACCCTTCCACCCTAGTTTGCCTCACGGTCGGAGCCCTCGGCCGTTTTGCCCACAGGAGATCCGATGCACCCGGAAGGAAAGCAGGAGTTGAGTGACGCCGAGCTCGACGCGTTCATCCTCGGCCGCCTCGCGCAGGCCGGGGTGGACCTGAGCGTGCTCCCCGAAGACGATCCCGACGCGCCCGCCGACCAGCGACGCATCCTGGAGGGGGCGCGTCGCTTCCTCCGCAGCACGCCGCCGACAATCCTGGGCTTTGAGCCCGATGTCCAGGAGGTGGCCCCGTCCATGTATCCCGCTGCGCTTTCCGTCGCCCTGGGGGAGGGCGACGTCGATGGGTAATGCCGCAGGAGAGGTGCCGCCCCCTCAGGATCGCGCGCTGGATCGCCGACGCTTCCTCGAGCGCATGGGGCTCCTCACGGCGGCGGCGGCCGCGGGGAGCGCGCTCGCGCCCGGCCGGGTCACCGCCGCGACGCGTCCCGCGTGGGGGAGCCTTCGCCTGCCGGCCCCCGGGTCCATCGCCGCTACCCAGCCGTTCGAGATGTCGGTGGCCGAGGTGGCGTCCCTTCTCCAGACGGGCTCATTGAGCGCCACGGAGCTTCTCCAGGAGTACCTGGGACGCATCGACGCCTTCGACGCGCTCCTCAAGGCCTTCAATACGGTGAACGCCGAGGGCGCCCTGACGTCGGCGCGGCGGGCCGACGGGGAGGTCTGGTCGGGACCGCTCCACGGCGTCCCCCTGGCCATCAAGGACAACTACTACACGGCGGGTGTGCGGACCACCGCAAACTCCCACATCTTCGCGGATTTCGTACCCGACTACGATGCCACCGCCTGGGCCCGGCTCCGGGCGGCCGGCGCGGTGCTGCTGGGCAAGACCCAGATGGGCCCCCTGGCCACCAGCCGCGCCACCACCCCCGACGGAGAGGTCACCACGGTGAACGCGTGGGCGCCCCACGATCCGTCCGTCGACCCGGGCGGCTCGTCGTCGGGATCGGCCACCGCCGTGGCCATGCGCATGGCGCCGTCCAGCACCGGGACCCAGACGGGCGGCTCCATCACCAATCCCTCGAGCCGACAGGGCCTCACCGGCCTCAAGCCCACCATGGGGCGGGTGTCCCTCCACGGGATCGTCCCCCTCACCTACACGCGGGACCACCCGGGCCCCCTGGCCCGCGACGCCATGGACGCCGCCATCATGCTCCAGGCGATGGCGGGGCCCGATCCGTCGGATCCCCGAACCCTCGGCCACCCCCCGGTGCCCGATTTCGTGGGTGCCGCCCGTCCCGTGCCCCGGGGGAGCGGCGTGGGTCTCCGGTGGCCCACCACCATCGGCGTCCTTCCGGGATACCTGGACCCGCCCGAAGAGGACGAGCGGTCGGGGAGGTACGGGCGCCGCGAGGAAACCGCCCAGGAGCGGGCCGAGCGCCTGCGCATCGCCCGGCTACGGGGAGAGGCCGAGACGGCGGCACGGCGGAAGATGATCGCCACCTTCGAATCCCTGGGTGCCCGCGTCGTGGAGGTGGAGCCGCCCGAGGCGTGGGATCTCCTCACCGGACGCGACTTCAACAACGTGCGGCTACCCGAGCGCACTGAGCCGTTCCTTCCCTACATGCAGGACGATGTGCGGCTCTTCGGCGTCTCCCTCTCTCCCTGGATCAACGGGCTCCTGCTGTCGGGCCCCGAGTACCTCCGGGGCCAGCGCGCCAAGATGCTCCTGCTCCAGCGGGTCCTGGACGGGATATTCGGCCAGTGCGACGTGGTGGTCCAGACCCGTCCCGTGCCCTTCGACATCATCGGCCTGCCCCTCATCGCCTTCCCCATCGGGTTCGAGAGCAGTCGGGGAATGGATCTGCCCGTGGCCGGGATGCTCGGAGGAATGCCCTACGGGGAGGAGCGGCTGCTGTCGCTGGTCGGCGCCTATCAGGCGGTGACCGACTGGCACGAGCGGCGTCCCCCGGATCCGCGCATGGATGGCGGATCCGGAGATTCCGGCAGCGGGGACGGCGACGCCGCGCTCCGGGGCAGGGTCGGGCCCCGACGCGACGCACGGCCGTCGACGGGCGCGATGCGCCTCGATGTTCACGACGTGATGGCGGAATGTGAATGAGCCACGGGCGTGGGCACCGCGGCGTGGCAAACGGAGACGGGGAATGAACGACGAGGAGAGACCGAAGCGGCTCCTGGACGAGATGACGTGGACCGAGGTGGAACAGGCCCTGGAGGAGGGGCGCACCACCGTGGTCGTGGCCGTGGGTGCCACCGAGCAGCACGGGCCCCACCTTCCGCTCCGGGTCGACGCCACCCGCGGGGACTGGCTGGCCGTGGCGGTGGCGGAGCGCCTCGGAGACCACGCCCTGGTGGCGCCTACCATCCGGGTGGGGTGCTCGGAGCATCACATGAGCTTCGCCGGGACCATCTCCCTCCGGCGGTCCACGCTCGAGGCGCTGTGCATGGACTACTGTGTCAGCCTCGCGCGCCACGGCTTCCGGCGCATCTGCCTGGTCCCCTCCCACGGGGGCAACTTCGGGCCCCTCCGGGACATGCTCGACGACCTGAACCGGGCCGTGGCGCCCGACTGTTCCGTGCAGGCCTACACCAACCTGGAGGGCTTTCTGAAGGTGTGGGTCAAGGCGGTGCAGGAGGTGGTGGGGATGGGCGACCGGGTGGGTGGGCATGCCGACATCGCCGAAAGCTCGGAGATGCTGGTCCTGCGACCCGACCTCGTCCGCAAGGGGAAAGCCGAGCCCGGGTACATGAAGGGCGTCGATCCGGACCTCTTCGTGCGCATCTTCCGCGACGGTCTGCGGACGGTGACCCCCAACGGCATCCTGGGCGACTCCCGGGGCATGAGCGCTGCCATCGGCAAGCGTTGCCTGGAGCGGTCCGCAGACGCGCTGGCCTCGGCGTTCACCGAATAGCGCGCTCGCGCTCCCGCGCGACTCGCCTGGCTCAATGGGGATGCGCGCGGGAGGCGTGTGGCGAACGTCGTCCGGTCTGGACCTCTTCACCCCGCGGTGCTACGGTCAAAGAGGCCCTCCCCAGAACCGCATCCCGCCATGAATGAGCGCATCCTGATCCTGGGGGCCGCCGGTCGCGACTTCCACGTCTTCAATACCGTCTACCGTGACGATCCCCACGCCCGGGTCGTCGCGTTCACCGCACAGCAGATCCCCCATATCGAGGGGCGCCGCTATCCGCCGGAGCTGGCGGGTCCGGCCTACCCCGAGGGCATCCCCATCCGGCCCGAGGACGAGCTGGAGGAGATCATCGCCTCCGAGGGCGTGACACGGTGTGTCATGGCGTATTCCGACGTCTCCCACGAGTACGTGATGCACATGGCCAGCCGCGTCAACGCGGCGGGACCCGATTTCGAGATCGGGGGTGCCGCCCGCACCATGCTGCCCTCCACGAAGCCCGTGGTGGCCGTGTGCGCATCCCGAACCGGGGTGGGCAAGAGCCAGACGAGCCGCGCCGTGGCCAACGCCCTTCGTGCCGCGGGGCTCAAGGTGGGTGTGGTCCGCCATCCCATGCCCTACGGGGACCTCCTGGAGCAGCGGGTCCAGCGCTTCGCCGGGGAAGACGACCTGGTGCGCTACAAGGCCACCATCGAGGAGCGGGAGGAGTACGAGCCCCACATCGCCAACGGCTCGCCCGTCTTCGCCGGCGTGGACTACGAAGCCATCCTCCGCGCCGCCGAAGCCGAGGCCGACGTGGTGCTCTGGGACGGCGGCAACAACGATACGTCGTTCTTCGCGGCCGACGTCTACATCACGCTGGTGGACCCCCACCGGCCGGGCCACGAGCTGCGGTACTACCCCGGGGAGACCAACCTGCGCATGGCCGACGTGGTCATCGTGAACAAGATCC
>JASFRY010000248.1:0-6687 GCA_050114675.1 Gemmatimonadota bacterium
ACGCTGCGCTGCGCTCCGTGCTCGGCGACCATGTCGTGCAGCGGGGCTCCCTGGTGGCACCCGACCGCCTGAGGTTCGACTTCGCGCACACGGCGCCCATGACGGCGGAGGAACGCGAGCAGGTGGAGTCCATGGTCAACGACGGGATCTGGACCGACCATCCCGTGGAGATCGGGCACCGGAGCTACGATGACGCGGTGAAGGCCGGGGCCATGGCGCTCTTCGGCGAGAAATACGGAGACGAGGTCCGGGTCGTGCAGATCCCCGGCGTGAGCATGGAGCTCTGCGGCGGCACCCACGTCCGTCACACGGGCGAGATCGGCCTCTTCCGGATCGTGAGCGAGAGCGGGGTGGCTGCCGGCGTTCGCCGCATCGAGGCGGTTACCGGACCCGGGGCATTCCGCTTCATGCGGGCGCAGGAGGCGCTTCTGGAAGAGGCGTCGGCGGTCCTGCGGACCCAGCCCGATAATCTGACGCACCGGGCCGAGCAGCTCCTGGACGAGAAGGCCCAGTTGGAAGGCCTCCTGGACGAGCTACGGAGCGGTGCCGGAGCGGGAGAGACGGAAGTCGCTCGCGAGACGGTCGAAGTCGACGGGGTGGCCACCACCTATGTGGGTCTCCGCCTGCGCGCCCGGGGTCCCGACGATGCCCGTAAGTGGGGGGACGCCTTTCTGTCCCAGGGGGAGAGCGGCGTGGCCGTGGTGGGGGCGGAGCTCCCCGGCGACAAGCGGACCCTGTTCGCCTTCGTGACCGACGACCTCATCTCCCGTGGCGTGCGCGCCGACACGGTGGTCCGGGAGGTGGCGTCCGTGGTGGGCGGGCGCGGTGGGGGACGCCCCCACATGGCCCAGGCCGGTGTGGAACAGCCCGAGCGGTTGGACGAAGCGCTGAAAGGCGGCGCGGAGGTGGTGCGGCGCCTCCTCGATGGAGGGGCCTCGTGAGCGACGTCCGCGGCTGGATCTCCCGGCGGTCGCCCGATCCCCCGGAGGCGTTGGCCCGGTGGCTCGACGACCTGCCCCTGGACCCGGAGGCGTCCCGGACCCACGCGCTCGCCTCCGCGGCGCTTGGGCAGCTGGACCATGCCCGGTCGGCGCCGGGAAGGGTCCGTGAGAGCGCATTCCATCTGCTGGCCGCCGATGCGCTCCTCACGTATGCCTGCGAATCGGCGATGGATGATCCCGACCCGGTGCGGGTCCTGGAAGGCCTGGTCCGGAACGCCGCGGCGGACGAGCGGTGATGGATCGGGACCCTACGGCCATCGCCGACTTCCACAGCCACCTGGTCCCTGCCGTGGACGACGGTGCGCGCACCCTGGACGACACGCTCAACGCCGTGGAGCGCATGACGCTGGTTGGGATCCGCAGGATCACGACCACGCCTCATCTGGAAGGACGGCTGACCCAGAACCCGGAGGGACTGGAAGCGCGTCTGGGGGAGATCACCGAGGCCTTCGACCAGGCGGCGACCGCCGTCGGCACCCGCTTCCCGGATGTGGACTTCCGCCGGGGAAACGAGATCATGTTGGACGCGCCCGACGTGGACGTATCGGACGCGCGCGTCCGCCTGGGCGGCACGAGCTTCGTGCTCGTGGAGTGGCCCCGTCTGCACCTGCCTCCGGGGACCACCCAG
This sequence comes from Gemmatimonadota bacterium, assembly GCA_050114675.1. Classification (GTDB taxonomy): domain Bacteria; phylum Gemmatimonadota; class Gemmatimonadetes; order Longimicrobiales; family Gaopeijiaceae; genus SZUA-318. The sequence goes on from JASFRY010000248.1 coordinate 1,630, forward strand.
GTGCTGCGCAGGATCCGGAGCGAGGGCGTTCATCCCATCGTGGCGCACCCCGAGCGCTACATCGGCATCGATCTGGAGCTGGCGTGGGCGTGGAGGGAAGCGGGGGCGTACCTGCAGGTCAACTACGGCTCGCTGCACGGGCGCTACGGTGCGGCGGCCAGGACGCTGGCGTTCCGCCTGCTGCGCCGTGGCTGGGCCGACTATCTTTCCTCGGACTTCCACGGCCGCCCCGATCAGAAGATCTATCGGCTGGAGGCGGCGGCGAAGCTCACCGAGCTCGGAGGCGAGGAGGCCCTGGCGTACATGAGCGTCACCAACCCGGGAAGGGTGCTCCGCGACGAGGAGCCGCTTCCCGTCCCGCTCCTGCCGTCGGAGCGCGGCTTCTGGGCGCGGGTCAAAGAGATCTTCAACGCGGAGTCGGCGTGAACGAGGAGTCGAAGCTGGTCCCCGACGTGCGCGATCAGCTCACCGAGCTGGCGACGTTGGTACGTCGGGTGTCCCTCGAGCTGGCCGCTCCCGTGGCGGCCCTGGCGGAGCACGTTCTGTCGGTGCTCCGTGGTGGGGGAAAGCTCATGTTCTGCGGCAACGGGGGGTCCGCCGCCGACGCCCAGCACCTGGCCGCCGAGTACGTGGTGCGGTTCACCCGTGCGCGGGCGGCGCTTCCCGCCGTAGCGCTGACCACCGACACCTCCATCCTGACCGCCGGCGCGAACGACTTCGGCTTCGAGCAGGTGTTCGCGCGGCAGGTGGAGGCTCTGGGCCGGCCCGGCGACCTCCTGATCCTCCACTCCACCTCCGGGGAGTCGGAGAACCTCCTCCGCGCCGCCGAGGCGGCCCGGGTCGCCGGCGTGTCGACCTTCGCCCTCCTGGCCAGGGACGGCGGCCGGCTCCGTGCCATGGTGGACGGGTACCTCGTCATCCCGACGTCGGTGACGGCCCGTGCCCAGGAGCTCCACCTCGCGGTGGGGCACCTGGTGTGCGATCTGGTGGAGAAGGCGCTCACGGAGGAGACATGAGGGCGTTGGCGCAGCTGCTCGAGGAAGCCCTTCGGAGGGAGCGGACCCAGGCCCTCTTCTACAGGGGGCTGGCTGGAGACGCGGAGCTGGCCGGCGATGCGGCAGCGGCGGAGCGCCTCAACGAGCTTCTGGCCGACGAGCAGCACCACGTCTCGCGGATCACGGCTCGTCTCCTGGAGCTGGGCGTCATGCCGGACGAGGGCCGGCACGCGCCGCCTCTTCCGACGCTCGAAGGGTGGGAGCGTGCGGCGCGCACTCGAGAAGACGACGAGGTGGCGTGGTACGAGGAAGCCCTGTCGGAGGTCGAAGACGCAGAGACGAAGGCGATCCTGGAGGAGATCCTGGCGTCGGAGCGCCATCACCGAGACGAGATGAGGGGCAAGTGGATGTCGGCGTCCCACGAGGAACGGAAGGAAGGTATGCCATGAGCGGTCTCATCGACCTGAGGGGAAAGAACGCCGTGGTCACCGGCGGCTCCCGAGGCGTCGGGCGTGCCACCGCACGCCTGCTGGCACGAGCGGGCGCTTCGGTGGGCATCGGCTACCGGAGCCGGAGGGAAGAGGCCGAGGCGGTGGTGGCCGAGCTTCGGGAGTTGGGGGTGCACGCCTGGGCAGAGGGCGGGGACCTGTCCGATCCGGACGTGGCGGAGCAGCTCTTCCGGCGGGCCGACCAGGAGTTCGAAGGGCTGGACATCTTCGTGGGGAACCACGGCATCTGGCCCCTGGAGGACGTGGCCATCGCCGACATGACCGACGAGCGCTGGCAGCGCACCATGGGCGCGAACCTGCATGCCATCTTCTACACGTCCAGGGCCGCCGCCCGTCGCCTCCGCGACGACGGCCGTCTCGTGCTCGTGGGGAGCACCGCAGGGCAGCGCGGAGAGGCCTATCACGGGGACTATGCGGCGACGAAGGGCGCCATGATCTCGCTGGTGAAAGGGTTCTGCGTGGAGCTGGCGGATCGGGGCATCACGGTGAACTGCGTGGCCCCGGGCTGGATCGACACGGAGATGAGCCAGCCCGTCTTCGGCGATGGCGCTCGGGAGCGCATCGAGGGGGGCATCCCCCTGGGACGGATGGCGAGCGCCGCGGACGTGGCGGGACCCATCGTGTTCCTGTGCTCCGAGCTCGGACGCCACATCACCGGGGAGATCATCAACGTGAACGGGGGCGCGGTACTGGTGGGGTGAGCGCTTCCGCCCCTTCCGCCCCGCCGGCGGTGCGTTGGATCGCCCGCACGCTGGAGGAGGCGGGGTTCGAGACGTGGGCCGTGGGCGGGGCCGTCCGGGACGTCCTCCTGGGACTTCCGTCGGGGGATTGGGACCTGGCGACCCGTGCCCGCCCCGAAGACGTGCGTCGCCTCTTCCGCCGCACCGTGCCGCTGGGGGTGGAGCACGGCACGGTTGGCGTGCTGGCCGAAGACGGCACGCTCTTCGAGGTGACGACCTTCCGCCGGGACGTGGAGACCGACGGCCGGCACGCCGTGGTCGCGTTCGCCGACGCGTTGGACGATGACCTGGCCCGCCGGGACTTCACCATCAACGCCATCGCCTGGCACCCGCTCCGTCGTGCGTTCCGTGACCCCTTCGGCGGACGCGAGGACCTGGAGGCACGTGTGCTGCGGTGCGTGGGCGTCCCCGCCCAGCGGTTCGCCGAGGACTGGCTGCGGGTGCTGCGGGCGCTCCGCTTCGCCGGTCGCTTCAGGATGCGCATCGACGACGAGACATGGAGTGCGCTGTGCGGCGGCGTCGTCCACCTGACCACCCTGTCCGCCGAGCGGATCCGCGAGGAGCTCGTGAAGGTGCTGGATGCGGACCACGTTCCGTCCACGGCCCTCGAGCTCTACCGGACGTCCGGCGCCGTGGGCGTGCTGTACCCGGAGTTGGACGCGGTCGCGGGGGACGAGGAACGGTGGGCTTCGGTGCTGGCGACGTTGGACGCGCTTCCCCGAGGACGCCCCTTCCTTCGCCTGGCTGCGCTGCTTCGCCCCTTGCCGGCACGAGAGGCGGCGCAGATCCTCACCCGGCTTCGGCTCTCCAACGCGCAGGTCGACGAGACGGCACGCCGGGCTGCCGCGCCTCCGCTCCCCCCTGCCGGGGCGGCGGACGCGGACTTCAGGAGGTGGCTGGCCGAGGTGGGGGCCGAGCGGCTCACGGCAGTGTCCAGGCTGGACATGGCGGCGTCGCGAGCCCGGGACCCGGACCGACGCGGCGGGGGGACAGCGGGCGTCGTGGCATCGTGGCGTCGGGCTCGTGAGGTCCGGCGCCGGAACCCTCCGCTGACCGTAGCGGACCTGGCGCTGAACGGGCGGGACCTCATCCGCCTGGGACTCAGGCCGGGACCCCGCTTCGGGGCGATCCTGGACGCGCTCCTGTCGTGGGTGCTGGAGAATCCCGATCGGAACACCCGGAGGGCGCTGGAGGCGCGGGTGCGCGACGTGCTGGGGGAGGAAGGCGAAGGAGGGACCCGTGGCTGAGCTCGATCTCTTCGGTGCCGGCGGCGGAAGGAAGGAGGACGAGGCCTCCCACGCCCGACGGTCCCCGGCGGCGACGGACCCCAAGGCCGTGGACGCTGCGGCGCCCCTGGCCGCGCGCATGCGCCCTCGATCCCTGGCCGAGTTCCGGGGGCAGGAGCACCTGCTGGCACCGGGCAAGGCCGTGCGGGCCATGCTGGACAACGGACAGCCGGCGAGCATGATCCTCTGGGGGCCTCCGGGGAGTGGAAAGACCACGCTGGCACGGATCATCGCCCGGGAGACGGAGGTGGCCTTCGTGGCCTTCAGCGCCGTCACCGACGGCATCGCCCGGGTCCGCGAGATCGTCAAGGAGGCGGCCGAGCGTCTCCGCGTGACGGGCCGCAGGACGATCCTCTTCTGCGACGAGATCCACCGCTTCAACAAGGCGCAGCAGGACGCCTTCCTCCCCCACGTGGAGGCGGGCACCATCGTCCTCATCGGCGCCACGACCGAGAACCCGTCTTTCGAGGTGGTGCGGCCGCTCCTCTCCCGGGCACCGGTCTACGTCCTCAACCCTCTCTCCGCCGAGGACGTGTCGGCCATCCTGCACGAGGCGCTGGCGTCCGAGGAGCGGGGACTGGGAGGAGGCGGGCTGACGGCAGACGACGAGGCGCTGGCCTTCGTCGCGGAGGCCGCCGACGGCGATGCGCGCCGCGCCCTTGGCGTGCTGGAGGCGGCGGCGGCGCTGGTGGGGCGGGGTGGCCACATCGGCATGGCCGAGGCGCGGGAGGCCCTGCAGCACAGGTTCGCCACCTACGACAAGGGAGGGGAGGAGCACTACAACCTCATCTCCGCGCTCCACAAGGCGGTGCGAGGCAGCGATCCCGACGGCGCGCTCTATTGGTTCGCCCGGATGATCGACGGCGGAGAGGACCCGCTCTACATCGCGCGGCGCCTGGTGCGCATGGCCAGCGAGGACATCGGAATGGCCGATCCCGGTGCCCTTGCCGTGACCATCGCGGCCCGGGACGCGTTCCATTTCCTCGGGGCGCCGGAAGGAGAGCTGGCCTTGGCCGAGGCGGTCCTGTACCTGGCTACCGCGCCCAAGTCCAACCGGGCCTACGTCGCCTGGTCCGCGGCCCTGGCGCGCGCTCGTGAGACTCCGGGGGAGCCCGTCCCCCTCCACATCCGCAACGCCCCCACGTCCCTCATGAAGGATCTGGGGTATGGAAAGGGGTATCGGTACGACCCCAACGAGCCCGAGGGGGTGGCGGCCCAGACGTACCTTCCCGAGAAGGTGGCCGGCGACCGGTTCTACGAGCCGGGGAGGTTCGGCCACGAGAAGACGGTGGCCGCGCGCCTGCAGTGGTGGGCAGCGCGCCGGCGGGAGATGGCCCGGGCGGAGGATCCACTGACGGAGGAAGCGGGTGAGGATGGCGATGCCGACACGCCGTAGCCGCATGCTGGCCCTGGCCGGGCTCACGACGCTGGCGGCGTGTGGCCTGGCGTTCCAGCGCCCCACCATCCAGGTAGCCGACGTGCGCCTGGCCTCCGTGGGCTTCACCGGCGGGACCCTGGCCGTGACGGT
>JASFRY010000249.1:0-6669 GCA_050114675.1 Gemmatimonadota bacterium
GTCTTCACCACATCGGCGGGCATGCGGGGCTGGTAGCCTCCCTGACCCAGGGAGATGGAGATGTAGCGGATGTCCTGGGCCACCCAGCGGTGGAGCGCGTGGAGCTTGGCCAGGGGCGTGTCGGCGGTGTCCAGCACCGGGGCGACCACCGACATGACGTCGTCGCCCACGTCGTATCGGTCCTTCGCCAGGTCTGCGTACCACCTCCCGATGTCGCTCCACGTGTTGGGGCCGCTCACCGAGAGGTGGTGCAGGAAATCGGCGGCTTCCCCGTCGGCGAAGACCTCGGGCTCGATGCGCTCCTGGTCTGACACGGCCCACTCCCGCACCTCCCGGCCGCCCTCGGTGACGTCGCTGGTGGGCGTGGTGCCCGGGCTCTCGTCCAGGTGGAGGTCGTACCCCTCGGGCACGTCGAGCACGTAGCGGGAGCGGCGCACCGTGCCTCCGGTCGTGATGCGCCAGGCGTCGTAGAACTCCCGGGGCATGACCGGGGCTGTCCGCTCGATGGTGTAGCTGTAGTCCACGAGGGTGCCGGCCTCCACGCCGCCGAGGGAGATGCGCACCCGCTTGTAGTCGGTGTAGACCGGGCTCTGCTCGGGCACCGGCACGTCCATGACCTGCTGGTGGATGGGCTCGGCCGAGACGACGTTGCCGTCCAGGTCCAGCACCCGGGCCCAGTTGAGCCGGAATCTCTCGCGACCGCTGTCGTAGCTGAACGTGTGCTCCGCCCAGGCGTCGACACCGTCGCGGTTCAGGATCTGCGCCACCGAACGGTACGTCTTGGAGCCCGTGCCATCGGTCTGCTGGGTCACGATGCCGTCGTCCAGGAGGAGGACGTAGCTTTCCTCGGGATGATCGGCAGGGTCCACGGCGAGGGCGTAGATGGTGTCGCTGTCCACCGAAGGATCGCCGGCCGGCGACACCACGGGAGCCTGCGCCGCCAGGGGCGCCGCCCACGCCGCGAGGACCAGGGCGAGACTCGGGGTGTGTCGACGCATGTCAGCCCTCCTCGGGGCCGGGTCCGCCCCGGCGGCCCGCGCCCGGCCGCCCCTCCGCGGGGGTGGGACTCTCCTCGGGCTCGGGCGGCGGCGACCAGAAGCGATGGTTGTCCGGGGCCTCGTCGGCCACGGCCCGGGTATAGAGCGCGGCATTGAAGAGGATCTTGAAGCTGCCGAAGGGCTGACCGCGCCACTGGGGCCGGAGCCCGAGGAGCACCACGTGCCCGTCGCCGTGCTTCACGTCCAGGGCAGCCGCGTAGTCCTGCACGTAGGTCTCTCCCAGGAAGTAGCCGGACAGGAGGGGCGTGCCGTGGTCGGGATACTTGGCCAGCACGTGGCCCTGGAACCCCTTCTCGGTGGTGAAGACCGGGCTTCGGCCCACCATGATCTTGGCCTCGGCGGGCATGCCGCTCATGACCGGCTGGGAGGGATCCACCAGGAGCTGGACGATCGCGCCGCTGGCGAAGAACTCGTCCCGCTCCAGGTCGGCCGTGACGTCGCGCACCGGGAGGTGGAGCTGCTCCATGGCGAAGGTGCTGGAGCCGTTGATCGTCACCAACGTTCCTCCCCTCCGCACGAAGGCGTCGAGCTCCCGCACCCCCTCCGTGCCGATGCCGCCTGCGTAGCGGGGAGGGACCGTCCCCTTCTCGAAGCCCTCCAGGATCGTGCCCGCCCGCAGGTCGGCCAGGACGATGACGTCGTAGCGGTCGTTGAGGTCACCGGCCAGGACGTCCGCATTGCGCAGGCTCGTGGGCGCCAGGCCGTACATGTCCAACAGCCAGCGCGTCCACCCCTCGTCGATGGACGCGGCCCAGGGGCGATACAGGCCGATGCGCGGCCGCTCCACACGTGTGGAGGGCATGGAGCCCCCCACTGCCTGGAGCCGGAGGTCCCGCACCATGCCGTCGCGTTCCGAGCCCGACAGCCCCGACACCAGCCACCTTCCGCTGGAGCCCGCGGCGGCCGAATCGACCGCGGCCTCGCCCGGTGCGAAGCTCACACGTGCGCCGGCGGCCCACGCCCGGCCCAGCGCCTTGTAGGTGTTGTTCTGTGCCGGGTCCAGGATCAGGGCGCTCCCGCCGGCACGGACCCGTCCCACCGGCGGTACGATGGCCCGGGCCACCGGGTTGGAGTCGAAGCCCACGTCCGGCGGCGAGTCCCACGGTGACGCGTCTCCTTCGGTGTCCACCGGAAGGGGCTCGGCGGAGACCTCCTCCAGGGCGCCCACCACGTCGGGTGCCAACGGCGCACGTGCCTCCACGACGCGCACGTCGAACTGGTAGGGGAGCGTCCATCCCGAAACGTCGTAGGGCTGCTCCGGAGGGCCCTCGGGGTATTGGCGCAGGTCGGGATAGTCCTGCACGGCGAACAGCTGACGCACGAAGTTGGCGAAGGGCTGATCCATGGGGATGACCCAGGTGCCGGCCGGATGCTCCACCCCCTCCACCGTCACCCCCTGGCCGAGGCGTTTCACCTCGATGCCGTTGAACGCCAGCCGGCGGAGCATCTCGGCCGTCGCCACCGGATCACGCTGATCCTCGCCGATGAAGTAGGCGTACGGCGGGCCGTCACGATACTGGGCGATGACGTCGCGGCCGGCCTGGTAGCGGTTGTACAGGAGGTTCTCCCGGTACTTGGCCGCCACGTCCAGCACCGCGAGCGACGCCGTCTCCATGTAGTCCACCGCGTCCTTGAGCCGCCACCACCCTCCCTCCCACGGACTGGCATACAGCGACATGGGCCGCAGGTCCTGCTGGTCCCTGGGGAAGTCCCGAACGGTGTAGAAGTGGGGCGTTGCGTAGCGGTAGAGCCCCGTCTCGGTGAGAAGGGAGGCCACGTTGTGGAAGCTATTGGCGTGGTCGATGAAGCCCGGGTACCAGTCGTCGAAGCCCGTCCCCATGTGCACCGCCCCCTTCTGGCCCCGCTCCTCCAGCGCCTCGGCCATGGCCATGCCGATGAGGTTCACCGTGCGCCACATGAGGGGATGGACGTCGGGGCTCACCGGCTCGGCGAAGGGCGGGATCCAGATGCGCGCGGGAAAGGGCGCCGTCTGGTGGTGGTTGTAGATGATCTGCGGTTCCCAGTACCGGTCGGTGCGCGTCACCGTCCGCGACTCGACCATGTTCACCATGTAGCCGTCGCGGTTGTTGTCGTGCCCGATGTATTTCTGATACAGGAAGGGAGTGGGCGCGACCTCGAACGGCGTGCCCACGTTCGACGCGTACCAGTCGGCCACCAGGGTCTGGCCGTCGGGGTTGATGCAGAACCAGAGCACCAGGATCACGTTGTCCAGGATGGCCTGTGTCCCGAAGTCGGCGTCGCCCGACACCAGGTCGTAGGCGAGCTGCATCGTGTGCTGCGCCCCCGCCACCTCCGTGGCGTGGAGACCGCCGTCGATGTGCACGATGGCCTTGCCCTCGGCGGCCAGGCGGTGCGCTTCCGCCTCGGTGAGCCCCCCGGGGTGCGCCAGACGCTGGGCGATCTCCCGGTAGTGGTCCACGTTGCGCAGGTTCTCTGCCGAGGAAATGAGAGCCACGTACCAGGGCCGGCCGAACGACGTGGTCCCCACCCGTCGCAGCTCCAGCCGGTCCGAGGCGGCATCCAGCTTCTGGAAGTAGTCCAGCGACTGCTCGTAGGTGGCCAGGTGGAAGTCGGCGCCCACGTCGAAGCCCAGCACCGAGCGGGGCGTGGGCACCTGGGCCCCCACGGAAAGAGGGACGCCGGCAAAAAGCGCTGCGGCCAGGAGGCCGGGTACGGACACGCGAAAGGCACGCATGGAGAGATCCTGCGAAGGACGATTCGGAGGGCGCACGGCCCGAAAGGTGGGTCGTGGGGGGCGCACGGGCCAGGGGACGTGACGACGGTGTCCGCCCCCCGGCGTCCCCCTCCGCCCTGCCGCCTTCGTTCCGCATCGCCATCCCTTGTGAACGGCCCAGCGGTTCGTGAGTCTACATACCGGTTTCAACCGTCCTCCCGCAGCAAGCACGTGTGATGAAGACAATTGAGGAAGGCGCCCCGGCAGCCCCGGCCTGGACGCCCCGCGATTCAGCCGAGCTGTACAGCCTCCCCGCCTGGGGCGGCGGGTACTTCGGGGTTTCCGACCGGGGCACCGTGGAGGTGTACCCCGACGGTGACCCCACCCACGCCATCGACCTCATGGACGTGGTGAAGGGGCTCGAAGCCCGGGACCTGTGGCCGCCGGTGGTCATCCGCTTCTCCGGCATCCTGGCGCATCGCATGGGCCACCTCCGGCGCGCCTTCGACGACGCCATCGCCGAAGGCGAGTACACGGGGAGGTACATGGGCGTGTATCCCATCAAGGTGAACCAGCAGCGCCACATCTGTGAGGAGATCCGCGACCTGGGGCGCACGCTGAGCTTCGGCCTCGAGGCGGGCTCCAAGCCCGAGCTGCTGGCAGGCCTGTCCCTTACCGAGGGCCTCAGCGAGATGCCCTTCATCTGCAACGGCTTCAAGGACGCGGAGTTCGTGGAGACGGCGGTCCTGGCGGCCAAGATGGGCCGCAACATCCTCCCCGTCGTCGAGCAGACCCATGAGCTCGAGCTCCTCATCCGGTCGGCGCGCAGCCATAGCGTCACGCCTCGCTTCGGCATCCGCGCCAAGCTGGCCTCGGGCGGCATCGGCCGGTGGGCCGAGTCCGTGGGCTTCCGGGGCAAGTTCGGCCTCTCCGTGAGCCAGATCCTCTCCTCGGTGGACTGGCTGGAGGAGGAGGGCCTGCTGGACGGCCTCAGGCTGCTCCACTGCCACATCGGATCCCAGATCTACGACATCCGCTCGTTCAAGTACGCCATCAGCGAGCTGGCCCACATCTACGTGGAGCTGGTGAAGCTGGGCGCTCCCATGGGCACGCTGGACCTGGGCGGTGGCCTGGGCGTGGACTACGACGGCTCTGGATCGGCGAGCCAGTCGTCCATGAACTACACCATGGAGCAGTACGCCACCGACGTCATCTACCGCGTGAAGTCCATATGCGACGATGCCGGCGTGCCCCATCCCGACATCATCACCGAGTCGGGCCGGGCCCTGGTCGCCCACTCCGGCGTCCTGGTCTTCCAGGTGCTCGGGAGCCGGAAGTTCCCCGAGGAGCCCGACGCCGAGTTGGTGGACCGGGCCCTGAACGAGCTTCCCGAGGAGGAGGTGCCCCAACCCCTCCTGGATCTGGTGGACGCCTACCAGCGGCTGAGCGGCGACGGTGACCCGGTCGAGATCTACCAGGACGCCGAGCACGCCCTCAACGAGGCCATGAGCCTCTTCAACCTGGGGTACATGAGCATCACCGCGCGCGCTGCGGCGGAAGAGCTCTACTGGACCATCGGAAACCACGTGGCAAAGCACCATCGGGAAGATCTGCCCGACGACCTGTGGGATCTCCCGGACCGGCTGTGTGACATCTACTTCTGCAACTTCAGCCTCTTCCAGTCCCTCATCGACGCCTGGGGCATCGACCAGGTGTTCCCCATCATGCCCATCCACCGGCTGAACGAGGAGCCGAGCCGGCGAGGCGTGCTGGCGGACGTCACCTGCGATTCCGACGGGCGCGTGGACCGGTTCCCCGGAGACGGCGAGCCCCGCAACACCCTCCGGCTCCACCCCCTCCGCTCGGGCAACGGCGGGCCCGCCGTGGAGGTGGAGCCCTACTACCTCGGCGTCTTCCTCACGGGTGCGTACCAGGAGACCCTGGGCGATCTCCACAACCTCTTCGGCGACACCCACGCCGTGCACGTGGTCCTCGGCGAGGACGGGGAGTGGCGCCTGGAGGAGGTGGTGGAAGGGGACACGGTGCGGGAGGTGCTCCAGGTCGTCCAGTTCGACCCCGACGCCATGCGCCGAAACTTCCGAAAGGAGATCGAGGCGGCCCTGACGGCCAAGCGTCTCACCCTCCAGGAGGCGGTGAGCATGCGGAAGTTCCTGGACCAGGGCATCGACGGGTACACCTACCTGGAGTAGGACCCGTCCACGGTTGCGCCGGCAGGCGGCGGCAAGCAGCGTGGCCGACGCACCCTCTCCTCCCGACAAGAAGGGAGCCTATATGAGCGACGAGCGCACGCTCCTCCGCCACACGGTGGCGACCCTCGCGTACCGTGGCGGCAAGGCCGTCCGGGGAGCCCCCGAGGACTTCGGCCACTTCCGTGTCGGCCCCACCACCCGCACGCCCGTCCAGATCCTGGCCCACGTGGGGGACCTCCTGGATTGGGCCCTCTCCCAGGCCCGGGGCGACGAGCGCTGGCACGACGCCACGCCGGCTTCGTGGGACGCTGAGGTGGAGCGTTTCTTCCGGGGGTTGGCGGCCCTGGACGGCCACCTGGCCTCCGACGCGCCTCTTGAGCTGTCCGCCGCCCGGATCTTCCAGGGCGCCATCGCCGACGCCCTCACCCACGTGGGGCAGATCAACCTCCTGCGCCGCCTGGCCGGTGCCCCCGTTCGGGGAGAGAACTACAGGAAGGCCGAAATCGAGACCGGCCGGGTGGGTCCCGATCAGGCCGAGCCCCGACGGGAGTTCGACTGAAGGACGGCGCGGGGTGAGACGTGCCCGGTGGAGAGAAGACACACCGCCCCGGGTCTCGTGGCGACCCGGGGCGGTGTGCGTGTTTCAGCCGATCTGATCGGACCAGGCCGAAGCCCTTCGCGTCAGTTCCAGTCCTGACGATGGGGA
>JASFRY010000250.1:0-6667 GCA_050114675.1 Gemmatimonadota bacterium
ATGGCCTGGGCGGCCACGGCGAAGAAGTGGCCTCGGCTCTCGTACTGGGGCGTGCGTGACGACGCCACCTTCAGATAGGCCTCGTGGATCAGGGCCGTCGTGTCCAGGGTGTGGTCCCCCTGCCAACCTCGCCGCCGGGAGCGCGCGAGCTGGCGGAGCCGCGGGTAGACGGACGCGAACACCTCGTCCAGGGCGCCTGACTGGCCCTTGCCCGCGGCCACCAGCAGCTGCGTGATCTCGTGCAGCTCTCGTTCGCTGCCCACCTGAGCTTTCCTCCAGCCGAATTCGGTAGACATGACACTGGAGCCCCACGTCCCGAAGACGTGAGGCTCCACGATACCCATGGACCGGGTGGGCCCACAACGGGTTTGTCGGTCCACGGGAGGGAACGGCACCAACCAGGTGCCCGACGGCAGCCCCAAGGGCGGGAGGAAGGGATGGGACAGGGACGGATGGGCGCCCCCGCATTGAGCGGCGCGAGCCACGCGACGGGGGATGGTGCGACCCTGCGGAGGGAGGACCTCGAGGCTCGGGCCGCGCAGGAGGGGCGGGTGGTGGGGGCCATCTTCCGGACGGCGCTCGTCGTGGAGATGGTGGACTTCCAGGAGCTTCTCCGGAGGGACTTCCGCACGGGCCTTCGGTTGCGGATCCGCTTCCGCCGCCTGGTGGCCGGCGAGGCGCTCCGTCACGGCGGCGAGATCGCGGACCGGAGCGGGGCGCGGATGGTGTGCGTGTTCGGCCGATCGGCAGATGCGGCAGCGGCTGCGATGGAGATCCGCGGCACGCTGGCGTCGGGCTGGGTGGGCATTCCGGCGTGTATGGTGCTTTACGACGCCGGGCGGTCCCCCTCGAAGGCCCTGGACGTTGCCAGGGCGCTGGGCGGACCCGCGGACATTCTGGTGCTGGATCCCGTCGGCTCTTTCCTGTCCGCGCGGACGGAGGTGCCCGTACGCAGCCTGGGCACGTTCATGGTTGCCGGGGTACCCCACCCGGTGCATGTGATGGCGCTTCCCTGAGCGGAAAGGCGGAGGGCGTGGACGACGACAGCTGGTTCGACCCGGACCTGAGCCCGGAGGAGTTCCGGCGCCTGGGCTACCGGGTGGTGGACATGATCGCCGACTACTACGAGGGGATCCGGGAGACCCCCGTCTTTCCCGTGCGCACGCCGGCCGATGTGATGCCGGCCTTCGAGGAGCCGGTGCCCGTGGAGGGCCAGGACCCCGACGCCATCCTGGACGCCTGGAGCCGGGACATCCTCCCCAACAGCACCCACATGGGCTCGCCTCGCTTCTTCGGGTACGTCATGGGCTCCGGGACCATGATCGGCACCCTGGCCGAGGCGCTGGCGGCGTCGGTGAACACCAATGCCGGGGGGTGGAAGCCGGCGCCGGCCGCTACCGAGATCGAGCGGCGCACGCTGGCGTGGGTATCGGAGATCATCGGGTATGCCCCGGGGGCGGGGGGAATCCTCCTCAGCGGGGGGACCATGGCCAACGTGGCAGCGCTCACTACGGCCCTGAGGAACACGGCCCCCTGGGACACGACCGCCACGGGCCTCCAGGATCCGAGGCGCGAGGGTCGGTTCCGGGTCTACATGGCCGACCACGAGACCCACGTCTCGCTGTACCGCGCCACGGACATGATGAACCTGGGTCGCGATGCCGTGCGGACGGTGCCCAGCGCCGACGACTTCCGGATGGACGTGGCGGGGCTCCGGCGTGCCCTGGACGAGGATCGGGCCCGGGGAGACGTGCCCTTCTGCGTGGTGGGTCACGTGGGATCCATCAACGTGGGCGCCATCGATCCCCTGGACGAGATCGCCGACGTGTGCCAGGAGCAGGGCCTGTGGTTCCACGCCGACGGAGCTTGCGGGGCCGTGGGCGCCATGCTCCCCGAGCTCCGCGCCCGCTACCGAGGCATGGAGCGGGCCGACTCGGTCTCCCTGGATCCCCACAAGTGGCTGTACGTGCCCTACGAGTGCGGTCTTCTGCTGGTGCGCGAGGCGGAGAAGCTCCACCGGGCGTTCTCCATGAGCGCGTCGTACCTGAAGGGGACGTTGCCCACCGAATACACGGGCCACGACTTCTTCGAGTATGGGCCTCAGATGTCCCGGGGCTTCCGGGCGCTGAAGCTGTGGATGACCCTGAAGCACTACGGCGTGGAGGGCTATCGGAAGCTGCTGGGTCAGAACGTGCGCTGCGCCCACCACGCCCACCGGTGGGTGGAGGCCCACCCCGACTTCCAGGTGCTCCACGAGCCCACGCTCTACATCTACTCCTTCCGGTACGCACCTCGGCGGTATCGGTCGGAGGAGGAGACGGAGGAGACCCGCGCCCGTCTGGACTGGCTGAACCAGCGCATCGCCGACGAGCTCCAGGCCACGGGCCGTGCCTTCGTCATGACGTCGCGGATCCACGGGCGGACCGTGCTCCGGCTCTCCATCTGCTCCCACAGGACCCGCCCCGAGGACGTGGAGGCGGTGCTGGAGACCATGGCGGAGATCGGGGCACGCCTCGAGCACGAGGAGGGAGGGAGGACCGACGGCACCTGAGGGTCGGTGCCGGGTTCGCCGCCGCTCCCCCCGCCTTCAGAAGTAGAGGTACGTCTGGACCTTCAGCCCCCACGCGGTCTCGCCGCTCTGGGGGCGCCAGGCGTCGAGGTTGGCGGCCATCTTGTTGCGTCCCTCGAAGTGCAGCACAAGACCCGGCGTCATGAGCAGGCCCCCGTCGGACGCCAGCTCCGTGTCGGGGTCTCCCCAGCTCAGCCGTGCCAGCGGCTCCACGCCCACGATGCGGTGGTGGCCCCGTGTGGGAATGCGGTACGTGGCGATGCCCTGCGCCGCCACGAACCGGCTTCCCTCGCCCGCGTCGTCCAGGTTCCTCCAGTTCTCGCCCGTGAAGATTCCGGCCTGGAGGTGGAAGCCGTCGTCGAAGTCTCCCACCTCCACGTCCAGGGCCAGGGCGGAGGCGTAGGCATCGCTGCCGGTGACGGGGTTGGGGAAGTCGTGGATGCCCGCGTTGACGCCCAGCCTGACCGCGTGGGGGGCATGCCACTCCACCCGCGCCGACGTGGACTTGGCGTCGTTCTCCTCGCGGGCGTTGGCGCCCGTGCCGTTGGTGAGGGTGGCCTGGTAGGACAGCCGTCCGCCGGCCAGGTCGCCGGCTACCAGCACCCCCACGTCGGGGGCCGAGAACTCCAGCTGCTCGGAGAGGCGGGTGTAGGAGCAGAGGCCGCCCACCCCCGCACAGCTTCCTGCACCCCGGATCCCGCCGTCGCGCTCGATGACCAGGATCTGGCTGGAGCTGGTGAGCTCGAACAGGTCGAAGGAGCGCTTCATCTGCCCGAAGGAGACGGCGAAGGCCGGATCCAGCGAAAGGCGGATGTAGGCGTAGCGCCCCGAGACCTGGCCCTCGCTGAAATCGACCTGGACCGCGCCGTCGATCCAGTCGTTGATCCGGGCGGCGCCCCACAGGCGGGCGCGGCGCAGGAGGAACTCCGAGCTGGGGACTCCCTCAGCCGACGACGTGTTGTACTGGAGGTGGACCCGTCCCCCGAACTCGACGTGCTTCCCGCCGGCGCGTGCCTCCACCTCCTGGGCCGGAAGCCCGGGGGCGTGGAGCGCGAGGGCTGCTGAGAGGAGGAGGACGGCGTGGGAGGGGTGCGCGCGTCTCCTCAACGGAGGTCTACGACGAGACGGTTGGGCGCCCGCATCTCCAGGATGCGCGTGTCCGTACCGTCGCCGTCGGCCAGCGTCGCCATCCAGACGACCTCCTGGCCATCGTCGCAGATCACGCCCGCCCGTTGGAAGCGGGCCTGCGCCACGCTTCGGAGGCGGACAGGGACCCACACGTCGCCCGCGTCACTGGCCCGCGCAGGGGTGAAGTGGACCAGCAGCGCCCGGGCGCCATCGTCCTGATCCAGGTGCTGCTCCTCGCCGCCGCAGGTGAACGTGGCGGTGGAATCGGCGATCTGGATCCCGTAGCCGGGAAACGGCGTGTCGGCCCCGAAGGTGAAGACGGCGCGATCGAAGCCGTCCTCCTCGGAGACATCCACCGACCGGAGCGCCGCGCGGGGTGCCGCGGGAGCCGGATCACGGGAGATCCTGTTTGTGGTCCACGGGAGCTCCACCGAGAGGTTGGCCATGGAGAGCCCCGCCATGTCGGCCTCGGTGAGGGGTTCGCGCACCATGGGCTTGATGGCGGTGTCGGTGGCCTGGGCCGCCTCGCGGGCTCCCGAGGGGGCGTCGCCTCCGCCGCAGGACGCCAGGGCGAGGAGCGTGGTTCCGGTGAGAAGGCTGCGGGTCACGTACGAGGTCATGGGCGTGGTTCCGGAGTTGGCTCGAGCGCCGTGGAATCGGGCGCGAACGGCGGCGTTCTACCCCGCGTCGTACACCGGGGTTCGCGCAAGGAACACCTTCAGAGGTCCAGGCGCAACACCTCGGGATGGATCCTGGCGTTCTCGGAGGGACCGTCGGCCTGGACGTTCTCCAGCGCAAGGAGCGCGACCTTCACCGGCAGGCCCCCGCTGAAGCCTCCCAGGCGTCCGTCGGCCGCCACCACCCGGTGGCACGGGATGACGATGGGGACGGGGTTCGCGCCCACGGCCTGCCCCACGGCGCGGGCCCCGTCGGGGCGACCCACCTTCTCGGCAAGCTCGCCGTAGGTGGTGAGGCGGCCGTGGGGGATCTTCATGAGCTCGTCGTAGACCTGGCGCTGGAACGCGGTCACGGCGTCCAGGTCCAGCGGGATGTCGAAAGACGAGCGCTCTCGCCGGAAATAGGCCTGGAGCTGAGCCACGGCCTCCCGGAGCAGCGGGGGCCACGTGTCCGTTGGGTCGGCATGGCCGTCCCCCGGAAGGGGTCCGAATTCCACGTGGCGCAGCCCCGTGGCCGAGACCCACAGCGTGACGGGACCGGCCGGCGTGTCCGGCAGATGGGCGGAGTAGACGTCCTTGGCGCTCAGTGATCCTCGCTTTCCCCGGTCTTCTTCAGCGCTTCCTGGAGGGCGTCGAAGCCCAGCAGCGCGCACTTCACCCGCACCGGGAACTTGCTCACACCGGCCAGCGCGCGCAGGTCTCCCATGCTCCGGTCCTTCGCGGCGTCGGCGTCACCGTGCATCATGGCCTTGAACCGCTCGGCCAACCCATCGGCGTCGTCCAGCGACTTCCCGGTGATGAGGCCCGTCATCATGCTGACCGAGGCCTGGGAGATGGAGCATCCCTGGCCCACGAACTTGGCATCTGCGATGCGCCCGTCCTCGATGCGGAGCTGCAGGCGGATCTCGTCGCCGCAGGTAGGATTCCGCATGTGGATCTCCACCGACTTGTCCGGGAGCTCTCCCTTGTTCCTCGGATGCCGGTAGTGCTCGAGGATGAGCTGCTGATAGAGCGAGTTGAGCTTAGGTGTTTCCATAACGCCTACAATGTAGCGGGCGCGCAAGCGTCCAACGAGCCGAAAGAACGCTTCACTCCTCGTCGGCGGACGGCGAGAAGAGCGTGTTCTCCAGGATCGAAGCGATGTGCTCGGTGAACCGGTCGGCGCTCCAGCCGCGCTCGGTTATGAGGAGCCGGAAGACATCGAATCCCCCCAGGGCCCACATGAGATCGGTAGCCTCTCGGGCGTCGATGCCGGGAGCCAGGGCCCCGGCCGCCGCCCATTCCCCAACCAGGGACGTAGTCCCCGCGTGCCGGCGACCTTCGCCCTCCACCCACATTTCACGGAGGTCGGGCTCCACACCCGAGACGGTACGGGCGATCTCGATGAGGTCGGAGCCCCGGGAGAACAATCGGACCGTGAACGACAGGCGGATCCGCAGCTGCCGGCGCGGATCGCCGGCTGCCGCTTTCAACGCGGCTTCCATTCCCGTGCGATCCGCCGCCGCGGCCATCTCGTCCAGGAGGGCCATGAGGATGCCCTTCTTGGACCCCACGGCGGCGTAGACCGTCTGGACGGCGACGCCCGCCGCCTCGGCGATGGCTTCCATGGTGGCGCCCCCGTATCCACGGGTCACGAAAAGGGTGCGCGCGGACGCGAGAATGCGCTTGCGCGTCTCTTCCGCCTGCTCGCGGCGTCGCCGGGACCGGTAGGGGCGCTTGACGTCGCTCATTTTAGATATAGTCTTCTCTATTGAATTGATGTGCATTCTAATATCGCATGTCGGACCCTCCCGAGAAAGAGAACCTCTCATGAACGGATATGCGGTCGCCCTCTTCGCGCACCTGGTGTCACTCCTCCTGGCGTCCGTAGCCGCTTCGCTGGCCATGTTCGCAGCCCTCCGCCTGCGCGGAGCCGAGTCCATCGCCGACGCGGCGTCGTGGCTCGGCGTCATTCGCCGGGTCGTTCGGCTCTTTCCCCTCGCCGTGCTGGGCCTCATGGCCAGCGGTTGGTACATGACCCACGAGCGCTGGAGCTTCTCCCTGCCGTGGATCGATGCCGCGGTGGTGGGCCTCGTCCTCATCGTCATCCTGGGGACCGGCGTGGAGGGCAGTCGCAACCGGGCCCTGGGTCGAGAGCTCCAGGCCCACGGACTGTCCATGCAGGCCCGGCGACTGCTCCGGGATCCCGTGGCCTGGAGTGCGAAGATGTCCACCCTCACCGTGTCGCTGGCCGTGGTCTTCCTCATGACGGTGAAGCCCACCGGCCCGGTGTGTGTCGTCACCATGCTGGCGG
>JASFRY010000251.1:0-6660 GCA_050114675.1 Gemmatimonadota bacterium
GTTGGTGCCCAGGTCCCGAAACGGAAGGACCGCCACCGACGGCAGCGCTTCGGCGGAGACGGAAGCCCCACGGCCCGAGGCGCCGCCGTGCACGAAGCGGCCCCCCAGCCAGCCGGCGGCCACCAGGGCGAGCGCTACCGCCAACGTGCGTAGGGAGATCCACCCGTGGGACGGCGCCGTGTCGGACGTCTCCATCTTCGCCGCCCGCTTCACCCCCGTGGGCGTCACGTCGAAGGCCCAGGCCAGCCCCAGCGCCACGGGGAAGCCCAGGATCAGGACGACCACCAGCCCCGTCATCATCTTCTCGGGAAGGCCCAGCGCCGGCAGGACGATGTCCGCCACCTGGAGGACGGCCCACGCAACGGCGCCGTACACCACGGCCACGCGCACGACCTTGCGGCGCTTGAGCTCTTCCAGGAAAGAGGGTCGGTCGGTCATGGGTGGGGAAAGAGACTCACACGGAGGGAACGGCCCCCCTCGGGAAGCGAGCACCCGCGCGGCGTGCGTGCGACGTCTCCCGGTGGATGCAGACGGTCGGGAGGCGGGCGCATCCCCGCGCAAGCATCTTCTTTACCATACCAGGTGGAAGCGATCCTGGCGACGGAACACCCAGTGCCGGTCACCGCTCTGGTCCAGATACGCCTCCTCCTCCTGGCGGCACGACGCCGTGGCGCCGTCCCACTCGGGAATCGGCACGGTGGCCTGGAGCTCGATGCTGAACCAGGTGGACGGCCGGATCTTCGCGTCGCCCCGCCCGGGGACGCCCTCCTGCCGGTCCCACAGCCCGATGAGGGGCCCGGCGCCGTGGCCGTGGTCGCCGATGGGATGCGAATAGAGCGACCCCTCGATGCCCTCGTCTTCCATGCGGGCCAGAACGGCGGCCAGGGCCTCGTTGCCGGTGCGACCCGGCGTCATCTCCTCCAGCGTCATGTCCTGCATGCGGTTGCTGGCGGCCATGCACTTCTTCAGCCCCTCGGGCACGTCGGTCTCGCCGTCGCGGAGCACGTAGCCCAGGTGCTGCGTGTCGGTCTTGAGCCGCTCGCCGACGAGGCCGAAGTCGGTCCACAGGAGATCGCCGGGCTGGATCACCGCGTCGGGGCCCTCGTGCTCCCCGTCGGCGCGCTGCGCCGACACCGAGGGCTGGAACCAGGTGCCGTAGCCCAGGTCGCTCACCTTCTGCCGGAGCCACCACACCACGTCTTCGGTGGTGGTCTCGCCCGGCGTGATGACGGCGTTGGAGAAGGCCTCGTCGATGATGGCGTGGACCGTCTCCTCCATCTTCCGGTAGCGGGGCATCATCTCCGGCACCCGCACGGCGATGTAGTCGGTGGCGAGCTGGGGGATGCGCTTTACCCGCTTCAGGTACTCGGGACCCAGCGCCTTCTCCAGGGCCTCCCGCTCGCCGGCGCCCAGCCCGTCGGCGAAGGCCCAGGTGTCATCGATGTTCAGGACGATGTTGCCCGGGTCCCGGTCGGCCACGATCTCGTGGAGGAGCCGCCACTGCTCGTCGCCCCACAGCTCGGCCTCCTTCCCGGTGACCGTGGGATGGGGGGAGCGGTAGATCTGGAACAGCCCTCCCTGGTCCGAGCCTCCCAACGCCAGCCGTTCCACCGAGCCGTCGGGCTGCCGGGTGAAGACGTAGATGGAGCGGCGCCGGGCCGCGAAGGTGGTGGGCGAGATCATGGACCAGAACACCGGGTCCTCGCCGTACTCGCGCATGGAGAGGATCCACATGTCGGCGCCGTACTCGGCCATGAGCTCGGGGAGCACCCGGTCGAGTCGGGCCGCCACCCACGTCTGCATCTCCTTCGCCTGCTCCCGCACGGTGGGAAGGGGATGGATGTGGGCCGATGCCGCCTCGGGGACGTGGGCCGGGGCCTGGCCGGCCAGCGGCGAGACGAAGACGGCGAACGCGACGAGCGCGGCGACGACCAGGTCGGCGACGCCGGAAGAGCGAGAGATTCGCATGCCTACTCCGAGACGATGATCCAGCTGCTGACGACGAGCCACGCCACCGCGACGAGGCCCAGGAGGACGTACTCGATGACCGGAGCGCGCTGCTTTCCCCGTTCGCCGTGGAACCACGCCACCACCGCCGAGCCCACCACCATGGCGCCCGAGAGCGCCAGGGAGAGGTCCACGGCGTACTCGGGAAGGCGCCCGTCGCCCGTGAGGTCGCTGGCCAGGCCGATGATGGCCACGCTGGCGGCCACGGCGATGCCCACGATCTGGGGGACCCGGCGCTTGATGAGCTGGGCCATGTCGTCGGCGGGCGACGCCGGGTCGACGCCGCCGGCGGCAGCGCCTCCGGCACCCTTCCCTCCGAGGAGGCGCACCACGTCCGCCGCGCTCGGCCGGTGCAGGGGCGTCCGGTTCAGGCAGCGCCGCAGGAGGTCGGCCAGATCCGGGTCCACGTCGGGGCGCATCTTCTTGAGGTCCCGCGGCTCCTTGCTGAGGTGGGCCACGATCCAGTCGGCGTTGGAGCGCGCGTCGTACGGCCCTTCCCCGGTGAGGAGCTCGTAGCCCAGCGCGCCGAGCTGGTAGATGTCGGCGTGCTCGGTGACGTCCTTGTCTTCGAGCTGCTCCGGGCTCAGGTAGCGCGGATCGCCCAGGAGCTGGCCTGTCCGGGTGAGGCGCGTCACTTCCTCGCCGCCGCTGGCCAGGATGGCGGCGATTCCGAAGTCGGTGAGGAGGGCGCGCTTGTGGTCCTCGTCCCACAGGACGTTGCCCGGGCGCACGTCCCGGTGCACGAAGCCGCGGGCGTGGGCCACCTGCAGCGCCGACGCCACCTCGAGGAGCACCTTGCGGGCCTCGGCCGCCGACAGTCGGCCCTCGGCCTTGATGCGCTCCTCCATGGTGCGGCCCCTCACGTACTGCATCACCAGGTACGGCGTCTCGTCGCTCAGGCGTCCGAAACGGTGCACGGCAACCACGTTGGGATGCTCGGACAGGGAAGCCGCGGCCCGGGCCTCCCGCTCGAAGCGCCGCCTCGTCGTCTCGTCGGTGGCACGGCTCGGGTTGAGCACCTTGATGGCCACCAGCACGCCCAGCATCCGGTCCCGGGCGAGGTATACGGTGGCCACCGCACCCCGCCCCAATTCCCGGACGATCTCGAAGTCGTCGCCGAGGGCGTTGCGGAGGGCGTCGGGGGCTCGGGTATCGGCAGGCGGGGAAGGGCTGTCGTCGGTCATGGCGGCTAGATAGCCGACTCCGGCCCGGAAGACAAGGGACCCCGGCCACTTCCGCTCCTGTCCTCCACGGCAGGAGATGCTTGCGCCGGGAGCACCAACCGTACTAGTGTATTGGTTGACCGGTACACCGATACACATTTCGTCCCGAGACTCCGGTGAGACCATCCGCCCATCGCTTCTCCCTCCGGATCCCGGCAGTCCTCGCGCTGACCGCATGGGTGGCGGCATGCGGCCCGGCCGCGTCGGATGAGGGTGCCACCTCGGCCCTCCCCATCCTCGCCCTGTCTGCCTCACCGACGCTGGAGATCGGTGTCATGGAGGGGGACCCGCACTACACGTTCCAGACCATCACCAGCGTCGTGCCCCTCGCCTCGGGCAACCTGGTGGTCTCCGACGGGGGAGCCACCGAGATCTCCGAATACGCGCCCGACGGGACGTTCGTCCGGCGCTGGGGCCGGAGGGGGGGCGGGCCCGGCGAGTTCCGGAGCCTGTCGCGGGTCTACCTCCTGGGGACCGACTCCCTCATGGCGCTGGACGGCACGACCCGGAGGGTCTCGGTCTTCGACACCGCCGGGACCTTCGCCCACCAGGTGGATGCCCGAGACCTCTCGAAGGACAGTCTCTTCGCCATGGACGTCTGGCTGTACGGCCGCTTCTGGGTGGACGGCGCGTTGGACGCCGAGGCACGCCAACGGGTGCGCCGGGCCCTGGACCGTCTTCCCCCGCCGGCGGCATCACCGGGCTACCGGATGGTGCAGGTGGCCGCCGACGGACGCCTCTGGGTGCGCGAGCCCGGCGTGGACGCCCGGGGGATGCGGCGCTGGACGATCCTCGACGCCGAAGGCCGCCCCGACGCGGCGGTGGACATCCCGGTGCGCTTCCATCCCCGAACCCTGGGCAGCGATCGGATGCTGGGCGGCTGGGTGGGAGAGAGCGACGTGAGCTTCGTCCGTGCCTACGGCCTCCGGAGCACCTCGGAGACGCGCGCCGCGCCGGCCTGGATGTCTGCGGCGCCGGAGGCCGCGCCCGGCCCGGCACCCGACGAGGCGGCGTTCACGGCAGCGATCCGGAACGCGCTGAAGCGGATGGCGTCGGCCGAGGAGATCCACTACGCCGGCCATGGCGCGTACACGCCCTTCCTGGACTCGCTGGAGTGGGAGCGTCCCGAGGACATCGTCGTGGACGTGGTGTGGGCCGATACCCGCGGCTGGTCCGCGGTCTTCTCCCACCGGGGCCTGAACCGGATCTGCGCCCTGGCCTACGGCTTCACCATCCCGCCGGGGTGGTCGCCGGGCATGATCATGTGCGGACCGCCGGCCGGTCCCTCCACGGAGTGAGGCGGGATGTTCACCGACATCGATCCGAGAAGCCCCACGCCCCTCTACGAGCAGATCGCCGCTCGGGTGCGCGTGGCCGTGGCCTCCGGAGAGCTCGTCGCCGGAGACGCCCTCCCGTCGGTGCGGAGCCTGGCCCGGGACCTCCGCATCAACCCGGCCACGGTGGTCCAGGCCTATCGGGACCTGGCGGCCGACGGCTTCGTCGAGCTCCGCCACGGCCAGGGAACGTTCATCCAGGACGTGCCGGCCTTCCTCCGCGACGAGGAGCGTACGGCACAGGCCACACGACTGGTGCGCAAGCTCCTCCAGGACGGGGCGAGGCTGGGAATCGGGGCGGAGGAGCTTGCGCGCGCCTTCCATGCAGAAGCGGGAGTCGACATCCGTGAATAGCGCCATCGAGCTCGACCACGTCGGGTGGAGGCCCGGAAGGTCGTTCGCCCTCCGGGATCTGAGCATCCGGGTCCCCGTGGGCTCCATCTACGGGTTCCTGGGCCCCAACGGCTCGGGCAAGACCAGCACGATCCGCCTCTTCATGGGCATGATGAAGCCCGACGGCGGAGCCATCCGGGTCCTGGACCGGGAGGTCCCCGGGGACATCCCCCGGATCCTGGCCCGGGTCGGGTACGTGCCGGAGCGGCCCCACGTCTATCCCGCCCTCACCGTGGCGGAGCAGCTGCGTTACCACGGCTCCTTCTTCCCGCGGTGGGACCAGGGCTGGGCCGGCCAGCTCCTGGGGCGCCTGGCCCTGGACCCGGCGCGCAGGATCTCACGCCTCTCCAAGGGCGAGACGGGGAAGCTCCTGGTGCTCCTGGCGCTGGCCCAGCGTCCGGACCTCCTGGTCCTGGACGAGCCCACCGACGGCCTCGACCCCGTGGTGCGCCGCGACGTGCTCACCGCCGTGCTGGACTACGTGGGCGAGACCGGCGCCACCGTCTTCATCTCCAGCCACCTGGTCCACGAGCTGGAGCGCATATGCGACTGGGTGGGCGTCCTGGACGGGGGCCGCCTGGTGGCTCAGCTCCCCATGACCGCCTTCAAGAACGGCATCAAGCGCATCAAGGTGGCCGGGGTCCGGGTGGAAGAGCCCGACGACCTGCCCTTCACCCTCCTGTCCCGGGAGCGCGCCAACGGTGCCGGGACCGAGACCTGGGTGGTGCGGGGCTGGGAGGAGCCCATGCGCCACTACTTCGGACACGCGGGGTTGGACCTGCGCGACGTCATCGACCTGGACCTGGAGGAGGGCTTCGTGGAGCTCCTCCGCTCCTCGAGGCCCACCCGAGCCCGGGAGCGCTGAGCCATGTCCACCGCCTTGCTCTTCGTCCACTGGAAGCAGATCCGCATCGCCCTCGTCCCGTTCATGGCCGCGGCCTTCGCGCTCCCGCTCCTGGCCGTCCAGGGGATGGGGACCCCCGAGGGGATGACGGCGGTCAGCATGCAGGCCTAC
Source organism: Gemmatimonadota bacterium (assembly GCA_050114675.1). Taxonomy (GTDB): domain Bacteria; phylum Gemmatimonadota; class Gemmatimonadetes; order Longimicrobiales; family Gaopeijiaceae; genus SZUA-318. The sequence continues at coordinate 5,973 of JASFRY010000251.1, forward strand.
CGGGTCGTGGGCGGCTACCAACAGTGGCTGCCGTTCTTTCCCATCCTGGCCACGGTCCTGGGGGTCACGCTGGCCCTGTCCGCGTGGAACTGGGACCATCAACGCGAGCACGTCTACGCGCTGAGCCTCCCCCTCCCCCGCTGGCGCTACGCCATGCTGAAGATGGGTGCCGGCGCCGCCCTGGCCCTCCTCCCCGTCGCCGCCTTCTGGGTGGGGTCGCTGGCGGCGGCCGCCTCCGTGAGCCTGCCGTCGGGCCTCCATGCCTACCCCAACCAGCTGGCCCTGCGCTTCCTCGTGGCCACGCTGGTGGCCTACGCCGTGGTGTTCGCCATGGCGTCGGGGACCATCCGCACCACGGTGTGGATCATCACCGGGGTCATCGCCTTCCTCTTCCTGGGGAACCTGCTCAACGACTACCTGAGCGTGCACATCGCCTGGTTCCAGCGCACGAACATGGTGGAAGCGGCGCTCCGGTGGCTGTGGAGCGCGCCGGGCCCGTTCCACGTGTTCACCGGCAACTGGATGCTCTTCGATGTGTAGCCGACGAGCCTCCAGGCGTCCGGACCGGCGTCACCTCGCCGCGGCGCTGCTGCTGTGCGCTTCGCTGGCGGCACCGGTCCTGGCACGCGGGCAGGAAACCCGGGAGGTAAAGACCCGGGAGGTGGAGACCCGGGACATGGAGACCCGG
>JASFRY010000252.1:0-6642 GCA_050114675.1 Gemmatimonadota bacterium
CGGAAGTAGCGGGGGAAGGAAAGAACGACCGCCCGGACTCGGGGGCGCGGCGGCCGGCTCTCGGGGCGCAGAGGGCCGTTCCTGACGAGCCCATCAGGTGTTGCTGCGAGGGCGCCGAGCCGCACCCACCCAGAGGTTCGCGACCGGCGCGGGCGCTTCACCCCTCTCCGTGTTCCACGTGAAACACTTCGGCTCTCACCCGCCACCGTGTCCGAAGAGATGTTCCACGTGAAACACCCCCGCTGGCGCGGCGGAGCGGGACGGGGGCGAAGGGATTCGACGCCGCCCCTTCAGCGAGCGGCAGCCTCCGATCGCAGCCGCCGCACCTCGAGCACGAGGTTCTGCAGGTCCGCGGGAGACACCCCCGGGATCCGGCCTGCCTGCGCCAGCGTCTCCGGCCGGATGCGGGCCAGCTTCTCCCTGGCCTCCATGGAGAGCGTGACGAAGTCCATGTATGGTAAGTTATTATCCAACAAGAACTTAGCATGTTCTCGCAGCCGTTCGGCCCGAGCGCGCTCCCGTGCCACGTACCCTTCGTACTTCAACTCAACCTCCACTGCGGCCACCACATCGTCACTCACCGCCTCCGGTGTCGCAGGCCCTGCTCTCAGGAGCGCCCGTGCATCCACGCGTGGCCTGCGGAGAAGCTCCACCGCGCGGGTGGGCTCCGCGATGGCATCCGTCTCGGCGACCTCGAGCACGTCGGCCACCGCGTCGGGGTGGAGCGTCGTCTCGTGGAACCAGACCAGAACGCGGTCCTCTTCCGCCAGGCGCCGCGCCAGCGCAGCGGACTGCGCCTCGGTGAGAAGCCCACGGTCCCGGGCCAGCGGCCCCAGGCGGCGATGGGTGTTGTCCTGGCGCAGGATCAGGCGAAACTCGGCCCGCGACGTGAAGAGCCTGTAGGGCTCGTCCACACCCCGGGTGACCAGGTCATCCACCAACACGCCGATGTACGCCTGGTCCCGCTCCAGAATGAAGGGCGCGTCGCCCCGCACCCGGAGTGCCGCGTTCGTCCCGGCCACGATCCCCTGCCCCGCGGCTTCCTCGTAGCCCGTCGTCCCGTTCACCTGCCCCGCCAGGAAGAGGCCCGGCACGTCCTTGAGCTCCAGCGTGTGTCGGAGCTGGTGCGGCGGGAAGTAGTCGTACTCGATGGCGTACCCCACCTTGGTCATGCGCACGTCGGAGAGCCCTGGGAGCGTCCGGAGAAAGTCCAGCTGTACGTCGGCGGGAAGCGACGTGGAAAGGCCGTTCACGTAGAGCTCGGTGGTGTCCAGCCCTTCCGGCTCCAGAAACACCTGGTGCCGCGGAGCGTCGGGGAAGCGGACGATCTTGTCCTCGATGGAAGGGCAGTAACGAGGCCCCCGCCCCGAGATCGCACCGCCGTAGAGCGCGCTCCGCGACAGGTTCTCGCGCACGATCCCCTTGAGGCCGTCGCCGGTCCACGTGATCCAGCAGGGGCGCTGCTCGGGGATCTCTTCCTGCGTATACGATGCAAACCGGAAGTCGACGTCCTCGCCGTCCTGGCGCTCGAGGGCGTCCAGGTCCACGCTGCGGCCGTCCACCCGCGGCGGCGTTCCCGTCTTGAAGCGTGCGACCTCCAACCCCAGATCTTCCAGCCCCTCCGCCAGCTCCACCGAGGGTGCTTCCCCGGCGCGTCCGGCCTCGATGCCCGCCGCGCCCCCCACGTGGATCCTTCCGCGGAGGAAGGTGCCGGCAGTCACCACCACGGCGCGGGCTTCGAACACGATCCCGCCCCGCGTGCGCACCCCCACCACTCGGCCTCCGTCCACTATCAGCGCCGACACCATGTCCTGGAAGAGGTCGAGGTCCGCGAGCTCGTCCAGGATCCGCCGCACCGCCAGGGGGTAGAGCGCCCGGTCACACTGGGCGCGGGGACCCCACACCGCGGGTCCCTTGGACCGGTTCAGCATCCGGAACTGGATCCTGGAAGCGTCGGTGGCTCGACCCATGACACCACCGAGGGCATCCACCTCCCGCGCCACCACACCCTTCGCCACACCCCCGATGGCGGGGTTGCAGCTCATCTGTCCCACCCGGGTGAGGTCGGGGGTCACCAGCACCGTGCGCACCCCCGCCCGCGCAGCAGCGGCAGCGGCCTCGGTCCCGGCGTGGCCTCCACCCACCACCACCACATCGTAGCGCAGGTTCATGACCGGTCCATGACGGGGGCTCGTACGCACCTTAGCCCACCCTTCTTATTCGCGGCCATCCGTGATCCTCGCCGGCCCGACTCACCACCGCTCCATGAGGAAGTCGTCGGTGGGCGTCCGTGGATCGGCCTGGATCCGTTCCACGCCCTCGACGCGCGCCGAGGCCGGTCCCCGCTGGAGCGCCTCCTCCAGCTCGTCCAGCCGCTCGGACGGCCCGGCGGCATGCACCTCCACCGTCCCGTCCGCCAGGTTCCGCACGTGGCCACCCAGCCCCAGGCTCACGCCCGTGCGCTGCGTCCACCAGCGGAAGCCGACGCCTTGCACGCGCCCTCGAACCACGAAGCCCCGTCGCTCCATGTCCCATCCCCCTTCAACCGTGCTCACTTGCCGATGCAGAACTCTTTGAAAACCACGTCCAGGACGTCTTCGACCGATACCACGCCCACCAGCTCCTCCAGCGCCGTTTCCGCCGCGCGCAGGTGGGTCGCGGCCAGCTCGGCAGGCACCGCGTCGGCCAGGGCCGCCCGGAACGCCTCGATCTCCTTCCGGGCCTCTCCCAGGGCCCGGGCCTGCCGTCTGCGCGTCAGGACCGGCGTCTCGGCGCCCAGCGCCACCAGCCCCGAGTACACGAGATCCGGCAGCAGGCTCCGCAGCGCGCCCAGGCCCTCGCCCGTCCTGATGGACACGCCGACTCGCGCCGACACGGTCCCATCGCCGGAGTCTCCCGCCCTCTCTCCGGACCAGGCTGCCTCTCCGGGCGCCTCCACCCGATCCGTCTTGGTCTCCACCAGCACCACGGGCACGTCGTCCAGCTCCTGGAGGAAGCGGCGCTCCGGCTCGCCGAGCCCCGCGCCGGCCTCGGTGCACAGCAGCACCACGTCGGCGCGGGCCAGATGGCGACGGGCCACCTCGACGCCAAGCCGCTCCACCCTGTCCTCCGTCTCCCGGAGCCCCGCGGTATCCACGAGGCGGAACGGGTATCCGCCCATCTGCACCACCGACTCCAGCGCGTCCCGGGTGGTGCCCGGCTCCTCCGTGACGATGGCTCGCTCCTCTCCCACCAGGGCGTTGTAGAGCGACGACTTCCCCACGTTGGGCCGTCCGGCGAGCACCACCACCGCCCCCTCCCGCAGCAGCTCGCCCTCCGAAGCCGTGGCGAGCAGACGATCCATTCCGTCCACCAGCCCTGTCGCCTCGGCCTCCACCCGGTCCAGCGGAACCGGGGCATCGTCCTCCTCGGGGAAGTCCAGGTGGTGGGCCAGGAGCGCCTCCAGATGCACCAGGCTCCGCCGCAGCGCCGTCACCCGCTCCGACAGCCCCCGGTCCAGGTGCCCCAGCGCCGCCCGCTGCATGGCCCGACTCCGCGCCGATACCAGGTCTGCCACGGCTTCGGCCTGCACGAGGTCCACCTTCCCGTTGAGGTAGGCCCTCCGCGTGAACTCTCCGGGCTCGGCCAGGCGGGCGCCACCGTCCAGACACGCTTGAAGGACCAACGAGGGCACGAGCCAGCCCCCGTGGCAGGAGATCTCGACCAGGTTCTCTCCGGTGAAGCTGTCCGGAGCGTCATAGCGCACCACGACGGCCTGGTCCACCGCCTCCCCGTCGTAGGGATCCCGGAGCCACGCCAGGGTGCTCCGCCGGGGCGGAGGGAGTCCCTCCCGCAGCGTGGGCGCCACGGCCTGGAGGACGGCGTGGGCACCAGGACCCGAGAGCCGCACCACGGCCAGCGCGCCGCCTCCCGGGGCCGTGGCCACCGCCGCGATGGTGTCCACCCCGAGCGTCATCCGGTCCCCATCGCGCAGCTTCCTCCCCGGCGCGGGCCCCGCGCTATTCCTTCTTCGAGGTCGTCCCCAACATTCCGCTGGCCCGGACCTTCTTCCTTTCGTTGTTGATCCAGATCTGCTGGGGGATCGTGGCGATGTTCGCGGTGGCGTAGTAGAGGTTCAGCCCACTGGCCAGGCGGAAGAAGATGAGCAGCATGAGCACCGGCATGAAGTACATCATCGCCTTGGTCTGCCCGCTCGTCTGGGGCAGGGACTTCATGCTCACCCACTGCATGGCGAACATGGACAGCGCCATGAAGATGGGAAGGATGTAGAGCGGGTCGGGTGCCGACAGGTCGGGCAGCCAGAGGAAGGAGACCCCCCGGAGCTCGATGCTGTTCTGGAACACGAAGAAGAGAGCGATGAGCACGGGGTACGGGAGCATCATGGGCCAGCACCCCGCCAGGGGATTGAACCCGTGCTCCTTGTACAGCTTCATCATCTCCTTCTGGAGCCGCTCGGGATTGTCCTTGTACTTGGACTGGATCTCCTGCATCAGCGGCTGCACGGCCATGTTCTTCAGCTGCGCGCGCATGGCCTTCTGGTTCAGCGGCCACAGCACCACGCGCATGAGCACGCCGAAGACGATGAGCACCCAGCCGTACCCCAGGCTCAGCGTGTTGTGGAGGAAGTTCAGGATCGTGACGATCACCGACACGAAGGGCCGCACGATGGGCCGGAAGAACCTCCACCCGTACGGGTTCACCTCCTGCATGTCCTCGCCCAGCGAAGACAGGCGGGCATACTCCTGCGGCCCCATGAACAGGCGGTAGCCGAAGGTCCCGTCCTGGTGCACCGACTGGGTGGCCTCCACGTGCACCCGGTCCGGCAGAGGGCTCTGGCTCACCAGCAGTCCGCCCAGGTAGTCCGGGGTCGCCGACGTCGTGTCCGTCACCTCAGACGCACCGGAGAGGAGGGCGAACACGAAGAACTTGTTCTTGAACGCCGCCCACAGGAGCGGGCCTTCCTCCACCCCGGGCTTGGCCCGGCCCAGGGGATGGGCCTTGATCCCGTCCTGGACGCTGTTGGCCACGAAGGCCATGGCCCGGGATTCCCCCGACGAGTCCGCTTCGGCATAGGCCAGGCCCTCGCCCAGGTCCGTGATGAGGAGCGGTCGCTCGACGCCCGTCACCCGACCGTTCACCGACACCTGGTACTGGTCGGGGTGGAACTGATAGTCCAGCTCGATGCGGAACGGCTGCGTGGGATGCTGATAGACGAAGCGCAGCACCTGCGGACCGTCGTTCGCGGTGAGGTGCAGACCGCCGGCCGGCGACACCTGGAAGGGCAGGCCCCGCAGATCCACCGTGTCCCGACCCACCAGCAGACGCTGACCCAAAACGCCGTCCACGCCCTCGGGGATGAGGTTCACCACGCCCCCACCGTGGTTGAGCGCCTTGAACCGGAGCAGCTCCGCCGACGTGAGCTCGGCGCCCACGTTGGAGAAGGTGTACCGGTACAGGGGGCTCTCCACCGTGACGCTCTCCCGCGTCACGGTGTCGGCGGCAGGAACCAGCTGTGCCTCCTGCGGCTGGGCCTGCGGGATCGCCGGCGGCGCCCCCGGCCGCATCGTATCAGCAGGCGCACGACCCTGCGGCTGCGTGACCATGCCCAGGCTGTCCGGAGCGGTCGTCACCTCCGGGCGCTCGGGCGGGAACAGGAGGTTCGTCCCCACCAGGACGACGAGCATGAGGCCGATGGCCAGGAGGAAGCGGACTTCTGTATTCATGGAGTGCTGGACGCGTCGCGGCCGAAGCCGCTCCTCGCGGTCTGCTGAGTCGAAGGAGTCGGGCCCGACGTGTTCGAGCCGGCGTCGGGGTGCCGGTGCACGTGCTCGTGGTGCCCGGGGACGGGATCGTAGCCCCAGCCCCCCCAAGGGTTGCACCGGAGGAAGCGCTTGAACGCCAGCCAGGTGCCCCGGCCCGCGCCATGCAGCTCGATGGCCTCACGAGCGTAGGACGAGCACGTGGGAGTATAGCGGCACGACGGTGGCGTCCACGGAGAGATCGCCACCTGATAGAAGCGGATGAGACCCATCAGGATCTGGCCCGGGATCTTGCGCAGCGTCACCACAGCGCCTCCACCGCGTCCATCACCTCCTGCATGAGTTCGTCGAACCCGGCATCATACCCTCGTCTCCGGGCCCGGATCAGGATGTCCACGGAGCGCGCACGCGCCGCCGCCGCCGGCAAGATCACGCGCCGACCGATCTCGCGCAGCCGCCGCTTCAGTCGGTTCCGCTCCACGATGCGCCGTCCATGCTTCGGGACGATGAGCCCGAGACGAGAACGTGAAGCGGGGGAAGGCGCCAAGAAGACATCCACGAACGTCGTCCTCTTGCGCTTCCCCCGCTCGAGGAGTGCGCGGATCTCGCTGGTGTGCCGGATACGTGCGGACCGGGGAAGGTGTTCCCCACCGCCCGGCGAGGGGGCCTCTACTTCTTGCCCACCGTCACCACGAGGCGAGCGCGACCCCGCTTGCGACGGCGCGACAAAGTGGCGCGCCCGCCGCGGGTCTTCATCCTGGCACGGAACCCGTGCTTGTTCACCCTCTTGCGGTTGCGCGGCTTGTACGTCGGCTTCATTCGGAACGGCCCGTTGCATGGGAGATCTTCGTTTCGAAACGAGCTTGGTAAGATAGCGACGGGG
>JASFRY010000253.1:0-6606 GCA_050114675.1 Gemmatimonadota bacterium
CTGCACGAGTCGCAGGACTACGAGCTGGAGCGTGGTCTCCACGAAGCCGAACAGGACGGTGAGCGGCGCAAGCGCCAGGAGGCCCCCGACGATGAGCTTCTTGCGGCCGATGCGGTCCGACCAGCGCCCGATAGGGATCTGCACGAAGAGCCGGGACACGGTCAGCGAGCTGAAGGCGATACCGAACCCGATGGCGGTCTGGGAGAGCCGCGCGTTGAACTCGTTCTCCAGCGCCGAGATCATGGAGAGGGAGCTGGCCAGGACCACGGTCGCGAACATCAGGGCCAGAATGCTCGGCGAGGGGAGGAAGCTCCGGCTTTCCGATGCGCGGTCGCGGACCCGCGTTGCGGACGCCACTCGCGGATCCGATGGCTCGTCCACCGTCAGGTGCACGAGAACGAAGGCCACGACGAGGAAGGCGCCGCCCACCAGAAACACCGCCTCGAAGCCGAGATGCACCTGGATCACGCCGCCGAGAAGGGGGCCCATGGCGAAGCCTGCCATGCGGAAGGTGGTGTAGACGCCCATGGCGTGTCCGCGCATCCGCGTGGTCGTGCTGGTAGTGATCAGGGCCATGACCGCGGGCACGATGAGCGCCACGCCGAGGCCCTGGAGTCCGCGCAGGAGGAAGATCCAGAGGAAGCGGTGGGCCAGCATGAGCCCGCCGGTGGCCACGGCCATGAGGGCGAGGCCTCCCAGGATGAAGGGCTTTCGCCTGCCTGTCCGATCGCTGAGCCTGCCGGTGATGGGCTGACCCAGGGCGAAGAGGAAGCCGTAGAGCGAGATGGCCAGCCCCACGAGGAACTCGGTCGGGAGGTTCAGGAGCGGAGAGGGCTCCTGAGCGATGTACAGCGGCAGCACGATGATGAGGAGGCTGTTGCCCAGAGCATCGGCCATGCGGGCGAAGGACAGCGCGACGACCTCGGGTGGCGTGTCCAGCAAGCTCGATATGCGGCGCAGCACTACGTGCGTCTCCTGGCGGGGGGGCAGGGAGGCTCAGCGTACCCAGGCGCGGCACGTGAGGTCCGCAACATGCGTGTAGCATGCGACAGATCGCGGTGTGCTGGCCCGGGAAGAGGCGGACGTGGACCCCGGTGGGGAGAGGCGCCTCCCTGAACCAGGGCGAGATGACCCTTTCATCCGCTTACGTGTAAGCAGTCACGTCCCTCGCCGTCGGCTCTACGTGCGCCCGGCGAGCGTGGGGCTGGACGGCGCTCCATTCATCTCCTGGAGGAGCCATGTCCACGCTGACACTGCTTTCACTCGCGGCACTCACCGCCGCTCCCGCCGCGCCCATGCCGTCGGCTGCGAGCGCGACGGTTGCCCGGCGCTCCGAGGTGCTCGAGTCCTCCTACATCGAACATCTGAGCCGGAGCACGGGGGTGAGCGCGGTGGTCCCCGACCGCCCGATTCCCAGCTTCTCCCGGCAGACCGGCCTGGCGTGCAGCGCCTGCCACACTTCGTTCCCCCAGCTCAACGCCTTCGGCCGTTTCTTCAAGCTCAACGGCTACACCATGGCTGCCGAGCAGACCGTCCAGGCCCAGGACAGCGGGAGGGCTTCGCTCCGCCTGGACCTGATCCCTCCGGTCTCGGCCATGGTCATCTCCTCCCTGACGTCGGTGCGACGCGAGGTGCCCGACCAACAGAACAACTCCGTGGCGTTCCCCCAGGAGATGGGCATCTTCATCGGAGAATCCATCACCCCCAAGCTGGGCACGTTCCTCCAGCTCACGTACGACCCGGCAGAGGGTGGCATCGCCATCGACAACGCCGACATCCGCTTCGCCGACCACACGAGCATCCACGGGAAGGACGTCCTCTACGGTGTGACGCTGAACAACTCGCCGACCGTGCAGGACGTGTGGAACAGCACCCCGGTGTGGGGCTATCCGTACACGTCCAGTGACGTGGCTCCGGGGCCCATGGCGTCTACCCTCGTGGACGAGGGGTTGGGCCAGCAGGTCGGAGGCCTCGGCGTCTACGCCCTCTGGGACAACCTCGTGTACACCGAGCTCAGCGGGTACCGTTCGGCATTCCAGGGCGGCCCGGTACCCGTGGACGGCAGCGCGGAGAATGCCATTCACGGTGTGAGCCCCTACTGGCGGGTGGCGGTTCAGCGACAGTTCGGCGCGTGGAACACCATGGTGGGGACCTACGGGCTCGTCTCTCACCTCACGCCCGTAGGCTTCCAGGGCCCGCGTGATCGGTACGCCGACGTGGCCTTCGACGCCCAGGTGGACAAGACCACCGACGCCGGGGCCACCTTCTCGGCGCACGGTACCTGGATCTCGGAACAGCGCCACCTGGATGCCACGTTCCAGGACGGAGGAGCCACGAACCTCTCCGATCACCTGCGCACGGTGCGGATGGACGCGAGCTACCTGACGCCATCGCGCCTGGGCCTCACCCTGGGCTACTTCGACACCGCCGGGGACACCGATCCTCTCCTCTACCCGGAGGAGGCCGTGGACGGGAGCAGCAACGGCAGCCCCGACAGCAGCGGCTTCATCGGCGAGGTGTCGTTCATGCCGTGGCTCAACACCCGTCTCGGGCTGGAGTACGTGGCGTACAACCGCTTCAACGGTGCCAAGTACAACTACGACGGGTCGGGTCGGGACGCAGCCGACAACAACCAGCTCTACCTCATGACCTGGCTCGTCTTCTGAGGTCTTGCGCCGGCGGAGGGGCTCCCCGACCGGAGCCCCTCCGCTGTTGCCACGGCCGCGCGCGCGGAGCAGGTTGAAAGATCCACGTCCCTCCCTCCGTGCGCGAGGCCGAATGGAAGCCGCTCCCCTTCGTCGGATTCCCGGTGTGGGCCCCTCCATCGAGCGGGACCTCCAAGCCCTGGGGGTCCACCGCGTGGACGATCTGGTGGGCCGGGATCCCGAAGAGCTCTACGCCCGTCTCTGTGCCCACCAGGGAGGGCACGTGGACCGTTGCGTGCTCTACGTCTTCCGCTGCGCCGTGTACTTCGCCGAGTCATCCGAGCCCGACGCGGCGCTCCTGCGGTGGTGGGCCTGGAAGGACGCCGCCGGCCCGCCCTTGAGCCGGCTGCGGCACGCCTCCCGGGGCATCTGACACACACGTCACCCCCTCTGCTCGACCCGGGGGATTCCTCCTATCTTTCATGCGACCCGTTGAGGGCAGCGTTCCCCGGTCGCCCTCCCGATCCGGCGCCGGCATGCGCCGCCTGGCGGTATCCGTGTCGTCCTGGACCGAGCTCACCCTGGATATCCTTCCGCAGCCCGACGACGTGACCTGCGGACCCACCTGTCTCCACGCGGTCTACGCGTTCTACGGCGACGACCTGGGGTTGGACCAGGTCGTTCGCGAGGTGACCCCCTTGGCCGCGGGTGGGACGCTGGGGGTCTTTCTGGGAACCCACGCCCTGCGTCGCGGCTACCAAGCGAAGCTCTACACGTACAACCTGGACCTCTTCGATCCCACCTGGTTCGAAGGGAATCCCGCGGCGCTCCCGGCGCTCCTGGAGGCGCAGATCGCGGAGAAGCCGAGCCCGCGCCTCTCCGTGGCCACGCGGGCGTACATCGAGTTCCTCGAGCTGGGCGGCAGCATCCGCTTCGAGGAGCTCCGCCCCGACCTCATCCGGCGGCATCTCCGGGACCGGAACCCCATCCTCACGGGGCTGTCCGCGACGTACCTTTACGGCTGTGCCCGGGAGCTGGAGCGGGCGGGACGGCTCGTGTACGACGCGGTCCGGGGAGAGCCTACGGGCCACTTCGTGGTGGTGCACGGATACGATCCGGAGACCGACTCGGTGCTGGTGGCGGATCCGCTCCACGAGAACGCCTTCGGCTCCCACAACTACCGGGTCGGGGTGGTGCGGCTCCTGGGCGCCATCATGCTCGGTGTGCTGACCTATGACGGGAACCTCCTGGTGATCTCTCGCGAGGAGCCGGAAGCGTGATCCCCCTGGTCGTGGTGGAGAATCCGAAGCGGTGGCCCTTCGACATGGAGGGGGTCGAGGTGGTTCCGGCCCGGACCTACCTCACCGATCCCCGCTATGCCGACCTGCGGCGCGTCACCGTGTTCAACGTGTGTCGTCGCTACGGCTATCAAAGCGTGGGGTACTACGTGTCGCTCCTGGCGGCCGCCCGGGGTCACCGGCCGCTCCCGTCGGTGGCCACGCTCCAGTCGTTGGCCCTTTCGCCGGTGGTTCGTCTCGTATCCGAGGACCTGGACGACCTCATCCAGCGGGCCCTCTCCCACCTCCGCTCCGAGGAGTTCAGCCTCAGCGTCTATTTCGGAAAGAACGTGGCGCAGCGCTACGACCGCCTGAGCCGGGCGCTGTTCAACCAGTTTCCCGCGCCCTTCCTCCGGGCCCGGTTCGCGTGGGAGGAGGGTCGGTGGCGCCTCGCTGCGATCCGGGCCGTGGCCGCGGCGGAGATTCCCGAGACGCATCTGGAGTTCGTGCTCCAGCGTGCCCGGGACTACTTCGAGCGGCCCACGCGTGTCTCCCCGCGCACCACCGAGAGCCGCTACGACATGGCCATCCTCTGGTCCGCCCAGGACCCTATGCCCCCTTCGAACGAGCGGGGCATCCGCAAGCTCATCAAGGCGGCGGGGCGGCAGGGAGTCGGGGTCGAGATCATCGGGCCCGACGACTACGGCCGCCTGGCCGAGTTCGATGCCCTCTTCATCCGCGAGACCACCGCCGTCAACCACCACACCTTCCGTTTCGCGAGCCGCGCCAAGGCCGAGGGGCTGGTGGTCCTGGACGACCCCGAGTCCATCATCCGGTGCGGAAACAAGGTCTACCAGGCCGAGCTGTTCGAGCGCCACAAGATCGCAGCGCCGCGCACCATGGTGGTCCATGAGGGAAACGTGGCCGAGGTTGCGGCGCGGGTGGGCCTGCCCTGCGTGCTCAAGAAGCCCGATGGCTCGTTCTCCGCGGGCGTGGCCAAGGTCTCCAGCGAGGAGGAGCTGAAGGAGCGCCTGGCGGAGCTCCTCCACGAATCGGAGCTGGTGGTGGCCCAGGAGTTCACGCCGTCGGCGTTCGACTGGCGCATCGGCGTGCTGGACGGACAGCCGCTCTACGCCTGCCGATACCACATGGCCCGGGGGCACTGGCAGATCATCCACGCCCTGGGCTCCACCACCCGATACGGTGACGTGGAGCCCGTGCCCGTGGAGGAGGTTCCGACCCCGGTGGTGGAGATGGCCGTGAAGGCCGCGCGCCACATCGGTGACGGCCTCTACGGCGTGGACCTCAAGGAGGTGGACGGGCGGGTCGTGATCATGGAAGTCAACGACAACCCCAACCTCGACGCCGGCTACGAGGACGGGGTGCTCAAGGACGCCCTCTGGGACGAGGTGATCCGGTGGTTCCGGGTCCGTCTGGACCGGCGGGGCAGGGAAGAGAGGCGCGCGTGAGCGAAGACGGAGGCAAGCCCACCACCATCTTACCTGCGCGGGACCGTCCCGGCCTCTTCGAGGCATGGGGCGTAGAGATCGAGACCATGATCGTGGACCGGGCCACCCTCTCCGTGCTCCCCGAGTGCGACGTGCTCATGGAGCGGGTCGCCGGGGCCGCCGAGTCGGAGGTCGAGCTGGGCGCCATCGCCTGGTCCAACGAGCTGACCCTCCACGTCCTGGAGCTCAAGACCAACGGCCCGGCGCCGTCGCTCACAGGTCTGGTTCCCGAGTTCCAGGCCAGCGTCCGTCGGGCCAACGAGGAGCTGGCGCACCTGGGGGGGCGGCTCATGCCCGGTGCGGTCCATCCCTGGATGGACCCGTCCGCCGAGACCGAGCTGTGGCCCCACGAGTACACCGAGGTCTACCACACCTTCGATCGCATCTTCGGGTGCTCGGGACACGGGTGGGCCAACCTCCAGAGCACCCATCTCAACCTCCCCTTCCACGGCGACGAGGAGTTCGGGCGGCTCCACGCCGCCATCCGCCTGGTGCTCCCGCTGATTCCCGCGTTGTCGGCGGCGTCGCCCTTTCTGGACGGGCGACATGCCGGAGCTCTGGACGCTCGCTTGTTGGCGTACCGGGGCAATGCCCGGCGCATCCCGTCGGTGACGGGTCTCGTGGTCCCCGAGCCGGCCTTCACCCGGGAGGAGTATGAGCGGGAGATCCTGGGCCGGATCTACGCCGACCTGGAGCCCTTCGACCCGGAGGGCACGCTGCGGTACGAGTGGGCCAACGCCCGGGGCGCCATTGCGCGCTTCGACCGGGGCACCATCGAGATCCGGGTGATCGACGCCCAGGAGTGCCCCGCCGCCGACCTTGCCGTGGTTGCGGCGGTGTCGTCTCTGGTGCGGGCCCTCGCGGTGGGGTCCCTCTCCCAACGGGACCCGGCCGACGATCCCGACACCGAATCGCTGGCCGCGCTCCTGGAGGCCACCTCGGTCCACGCCGACCGGGCGGAGGTCGCCTCCACCCCGCTCCTCCGGGTTCTGGGTCTGGGCGCCTCGCCTCGCCTCGCCGGTGACGTGTGGCGCGCGCTCCTGGATCGCTTCCCCCCCGAGGACTCCGGGAGCGAATGGACGGATGCCCTGGAGAACCTCCTGGATCGTGGGCCGCTGGCCCGGAGGTTGGTGGAGGCGTGCGGAGAGGATCCGGATCGGGCGGCTCTTACCCGCG
>JASFRY010000254.1:0-6585 GCA_050114675.1 Gemmatimonadota bacterium
TGACGGACCGGTCCGTCACCGCCCCCGCCCTCCCCCCCAACGTGTCCCGCGACTCGGCCCTCTTCGTCGTCCCGCCACGCATCGAGCTGTCGGAGCGGCCCGCCGGCTTCCCCAGGCCCGACGGTCGGCACTGGTCCGCAGCGGCGCCTGAAGGCGCTCTCCCCACGGGGCACCGTTTCCAGATGTGGAGCCATCAGGGAGGCGCGCTCCGCCTGATGTACTCCACCGGCTACGTGGGGCTCACCGGCGTCTTCACCCGGAAGGACTCGGCGTCATGGGTCGGCGCCCTGCGCACGTTCAGCGAACGTGGCGGCACGCAGCGCTACCAGCGCCCCGCCACGCTCTGGCGTGTCTCATGCGATAGCCCGCCGCCCCGGCCCGCATCGGCGTTGGCCGAGCTGCCCCGCAGCGTGGCCCTGGCCGGCGGCGTGCAGCTCACCCTGGGCCAAGCGCCACCCGGCGGGATCTCCACCTACCCGCGTCCCTCGGGCGCCCTGGGCGTGCGCACCGCCACCGTCGGCGTCTTCGGAGGGTCCGACTCGGTGGCCTTCGCCCTGGACCCGGAGGGCCGGAGGGTGAGCGTCGTCCAGGTCATCTTCCCCGCCCCCGCCCGCGGGGACCCCCTCATCGGGCGGCTGGCTGCCACCCTCGGCGCACCGGACCCCAACACCAGCGTGCCCGGCGGGTGGTGGCACTCCCGCATCACCGAGCTCTCCGTCATCCCGCGGCCCGAAGGGGGGTTCCGGGTGCTTCTCCTGGATCCCCGCTACCGCTGAGGGCTCGAGGGACCCACTTTCACCTGTCCGTCGCCTCCGCGTCCACCTTCACCCCGGAGAGCCCATGGCCGACGAGCCCAGGGACCAGAGGCCGACCCTTCGGCTGTCCCAGCTCAGCCACGGATCCGGTTGAGCGTGTAAGCTCGGCATGTCCGAGCTGACGCAGGTCCTGCGTCACCTCGTCCCTCTGGAGGACCCGAACATCCTCGTGGACGCGTCCACCGGGGACGATGCCGCCGTGTACCGTCTCTCCGAGGACCGGGCCCTGGTGGTGACGGCGGACTTCTTCACGCCCATCGTGGACGACGGCTTCGACTTCGGCCGCATCGCCGCGGCCAACGCCCTCTCCGACGTCTACGCCATGGGCGCCCGTCCCCTCTTCGCCCTCAACCTGGTGGGATTTCCGCGGAAGCTCCTGGGCGAGGGTATCCTCGAGGAGATCCTCCGCGGCGGGGGCGAGGTGTGCCGTCAGGCCGGCGTGCCCGTCCTCGGCGGACACTCCATCGACGACGCAGAGCCCAAGTTCGGCCTCGTGGCCGTGGGCGAGGTCCATCCGGAGCGGCTCGTGACCAACGACGCCGGCCGCCCCGGTGACGCGCTGGTCCTGACCAAGGCCCTGGGGTCCGGCCTCGTCGCCACGGCGGTGAAGGCCGGAGCCGTGTCCCCGGACGTCGTGCGCGCTGCAGTGCACAGCATGGCCACCCTCAACCGCGGCGCGGCGGAAGCCGGTGCCAGGGCCGGCGTCCGGGCGGGCACCGACGTCACGGGCTTCGGCCTCCTGGGCCACCTGAGGAACCTGGCGCTCGCCTCCGGGCTGCGCGCCGAGATCCGGGCCCGCGACGTGCCCCTCCTCCCCGGGGCCACCGATCTGGCGGCGGCGGGCCACGTGCCCGGGGGCTCCCACCGCAATCTGGCCGACCTCATGGAGGACGTGGCCTGGGAGTGGGACGTCCCCGAGCCGCTCCGCATCGCCCTGGCCGACGCCCAGACGTCGGGCGGTCTGCTCCTCTGCGTTCCGCCGGACCGCGTCGAGGACCTCCTTGCCGATCTGGAGGAGGAAGCCCCGGCAACCGCGTTGGTGGGCGAGCTGGTGGAGGGACGCCCCGGCGCCATCACGGTGCTGTGAGGGTCGGCTGCCCGGCTACGGACGCCGGCGGGGCACCGACCCCGTTGCTCCGATGCGCACGTCGGCGGACCGCCGGAATTCGGTGTCGCGATTCCGGTAGCAGCGGCGCGACGGCGTTCCGATCTTGAAGCCATGAATACACAGACCCTGCCCGACCGGACCGAGATGGTGCGCGCCTTCCTGCGCCGTGACGAGAGCTACGAGGGGATCTTCGTCACGGCGGTGCGGACCACGGGGATCTTCTGCCGCCCCACCTGCCCCGCCCGGAAGCCCAAACCGGCCAACCTGGAGTTCTTCGCCAACACCCGGCACGCCCTCCTGGCCGGCTACCGCCCCTGCAAACGCTGCCGACCGCTGCGGCCACTGGGTGAGGCGCCCGCGTGGCTGCAGCCGGTGCTGGACGCCGTGGAGAAGGACCCGACCCGGCGGTGGCGTGACCAGGACCTCCGGGAGATGGGCGTGGATCCGACGCGGGCGCGGCGCTGGTTCCAGGCACACCACGGGATGACGTTCCACGGCTACAGCCGGGCCCGGCGCCTGGGCTCGGCGCTGGGACGGATCCAGGGGGGCGACCCGGTGAGCCGCACCGCCTTCGATGCCGGCTACGATTCCTTGAGCGGCTTCGCGGAGGCGTTCCAGAAGCTGGCGGGCGCACCGCCCACCACCCTCAAGGACGCACCCGTGGTCCACGCCACGCGCATCACCACGCCCCTGGGGCCCATGATCGCCGCGGCCACCGACCGGCACCTGGTGCTCCTCGAGTTCGCCGATCGGCGCATGGTGCCCACCCAGATCCGGCGTCTCCAGAAGCGCCTCCGCTGCCTCTTCGTACCGGGGGAGACCGCGGTGCTCGAACGGACACGCCGTCAGCTCGGCGAGTACTTCCAGCGGGAGCGCACCGCCTTCGAAGTCCCCCTCCACGCTCCGGGGACCGACTTCCAGGAGACGGTCTGGGCCCACCTGCGGGCCATTCCCCCCGGGGAGACCCGGAGCTACGCCGACGTGGCCCGGGCCATCGGGCGCCCCTCGGCGGTGCGCGCCGTGGCCAGGGCCAACGGCGCCAACCGCATCGCCATCCTCATCCCCTGCCACCGGGTCATCGGCTCCGACGGCGCGCTCACCGGCTACGGCGGCGGGCTGTGGCGGAAGCAGCGCCTCCTCGAGCTGGAGGGGGCGGCGACGGCAGCCTAGGCCGTCGTCGCGGCGGCCTCCTCCTCCTTCTTGGGCGTCCGCTGCTTCCGCGGGTTGCGCTTGGCCTTGTCCGAGTCGGTGCGGAGCGCCACGGCGATGACCTCGTCCAGCGTCTCCACCAGGTGGAAGGTCATCTCGCCCTGGACGTCCTCGGGGATGTCCTCGATGTCCGCCTCGTTCTCCATGGGGAGGATGATCTCCTTGATCCCCGCCCGCACGGCACCGAGGACCTTCTCCTTGATGCCTCCGATGGGCAGCACCCGACCGGTGAGGGTGAGCTCGCCGGTCATGGCCAGGTCGTGCCGGACCTTCCGTCCCGACAGCGCCGAGATGAGGGCCGTGGCCATGGTGATGCCCGCCGACGGCCCGTCCTTGGGGATGGCCCCCGCGGGCACGTGGATGTGGACCTCCCGGCCCTTGAGCGACTCCTCGGGGATGCCCAGGTGGTCCCAGTGGGCCTTGGCGTAGGAGAGGGCCGCCCGACCCGACTCCTTCATGACGTCACCGAGCTGGCCCGTGAGGACGAAGCCGCCCTCCCCGGGCATGATGCTGGCTTCCACGAACATGATGTCGCCGCCCATGGGCGTGTAGAACATGCCCGTGGCGACGCCCACCACGTCCTCTTCGGCCATGTGCTCCGGATGCACCCGCGGACGGCCCAGGAGATCGCGCACGTCGTCGGGTCCGGCCTCCAGCTTCTCCACCTTCCCCGCGGCGATCTGCCGGGCGACCTTGCGGGCGAACTTGCCCACCTCCCGCTCCAGCTGCCGCACGCCGGCCTCACGGGTGTAGTTCTGCACCACCGTGAGGATGGCGTCGTCGGTCATGGTGAGCTCGTCCTCGTCCAGGCTGTTCTCCCGCCGCTGTCTCGGCATGAGATACCGCTTGGCGATCTGGAGCTTCTCGGCTTCGGTGTAGCCGGCGAAGTCCACGCGCTCCATGCGGTCCAGGAGCGGTCCGGGGATCCGGTCCAGGTAGTTGGCCGTGGCGATGAAGAGCACCTCCGAGAGATCGAAGGGGATGCCCAGGTAGTGGTCCACGAAGGTGGAATTCTGCGCCGGATCCAGCACCTCGAGGAGCGCTGAGCTGGGATCGCCCTGGAAGGACACCCCGAGCTTGTCCACCTCGTCCAGGAGGAAGACCGGGTTCTTGGTCTTGGCCTGGCGCATGCCCTGGATGATGCGCCCGGGCATGGCCCCCACGTAGGTGCGCCGGTGACCGCGGATGTCCGCCTCGTCCCGGGCTCCGCCCAGGGAGATGCGCACGTACTTGCGGCCCAGCGACCGGGCGATGGACTGGGCGATGGACGTCTTCCCCACCCCTGGAGGCCCCACGAACAAGAGGATGGGGCCCCGTCCCGTATGGTGGATGTCCTCGGCGGTGATGACCTCTTTCACCTGCACGTCCCCGTCGGTGGGCGCCGCCTCCTCCTCCTCGGCTGCGGGCGTCTCGCCCCCGTCCTCGGATCGATCCAACTGGAGCTTGCGCACCGCCAGGAACTCCAGGATGCGGTCCTTCACGTCCTCCAGGCCGTAGTGGTCCTCTTCCAGGATCTCCTCGGCCCGGCGGAGGTCGATCTTGTCTTCGGTGCGCTCGTTCCACGGGAGCTCCGTGATCCACTCGAGGAAGGTGCGGATCACCTGATACTCGGCGGACTGGGGGCTGGTGCGCTCCAGCCGTCGGAGCTCACGGTCCACCTCGGACCGCTGCTCCTCGCTGAACTCCAGCTCCTCGATGCGCTTCTTGATCTCCTCGAGATCGTCGCGCTCCTCCTCCTCGCCCAGCTCCTTCTGGATGGCCTTGAGCTGCTCGCGCAGAAGCATCTCCCGCTGCCGCTCGCCCAGCTCCGACTGCACCTTGGCCTGGATGTCCTCCTGGGCGTCGATGCGGGCCAGCTCCCGCTCGACGGCCACCAGCGCCGCCCGCATGCGCTCCTCGTCGTCCAGCGTCTCCAGGAGCTTCTGCTTGTCTTCCGTGGGAAGCTCGAGATAGAACGCCACCAGGTCGGCGAAGGCTCCCGGCTCCTCCACGCCCTGGATGAGCTGGTTGAGCGCCTCGGGGGGAACGCCCCGCCGGGTGCCCAGCTCGGCCGCCCGGTCCCGCAGCTCCCGGTCCAGCGCCTGGAACGCCGGGTCGGCCACGTTGCCGGGCTCCTGGCGGTCCATGCCCAGGAGGATGGCATGGAGCATGGCCTGCCCGTCGCTCTCGTACGAGAGGGCCTGGGCCCGCTCCTCGCCCTGCACCAGGAGCTGCACCCCCCCGCGCACGCGATGCGTCTGGATGATGCGCACCACCGTGCCGACGTTGTACAGGATCTCGGGAACCGGATCGTCCACGTTCTCGCGCTGGGCCACGGCGAAGAGGCGGCGGTCGCCGTCCAACGCCTCCTGCACGGCCTCCACGGTCCCGGGGCGGCCGGCCGAGATGGGAACGGCCACGCCGGGATACACGACGGTGTCCCGAAGGGGTAGGACCGGAAGGGTGAATCGCTCGCCCATGATTCCTCTCGAGTTGACTTCCGCATCCCCAGGATCCGGAAGCTGCGTTCTTTTTCTGGGGCAGGCCCGGCACGCCGCCGCAACGCGGACAGGCCGGGTTCGGTGAGGGAGTGCAGGATCCTTGCCAGCCCGGAACGCCGACCGGTATGCCCGATCCGCAGGTTTTCCTGCCATTCTGACGTGACAACGCACCGGCGTCACGCCACTTTTTCCCTTCGCCGAGGTCGGTTAGCTTGGCTACCCCGTCCGAAGGCGGGGGATACGGTAGTGTGGTATCTCCTTCCGCTGTGCGCTACTGGTCCTGGAGGCCGGATGAGCGACTTGATCGACGGAGTCACCTGGTTTCGCGGCTCGTCCGTTCGCATCCGCCGGGCGGGCCTCGAGATCCACGTGGATCCCATCGGCGTCACGGACGATTCCGAGGCTGACTTCATCCTCCTGACCCACCCCCACTACGACAACTTCAGCGAGGGCGACATCGACCGCATCCGTACCCCGGGCACCGTGGTCATCGCCCCCGCGACCATGAAGAAGCTCCTGGACGACGCGGATCACTTCATGCGCCCCGGGGACATGCTCCAGCTCGACGGGCTCGACATCCTGGCCGTTCCCGCCCACAACGTGGACAAGCGCTTCCATCTCCCCGAGCAGGGGTGGCTCGGCTACGTCTTCACCGTGGGGGGCGTGACGTACTACCACGCCGGGGACACGGACTTCCTGCCCTCCATGTACGGAATACGCTGCGACGTGGCGTTCCTTCCGTGTGGAGGCCACTACACCATGGGGCCCGAGGACGCGGCCCGCGCCGCCGAGGCGTGCGCCGCCTCGGTGGTCGTGCCCATCCATTGGGGCGAACCCCACGCCACGCGGGAAGAGGTGGAGAAGATCCGGGAGCTCTGCGACGGCGAGGTGTGCCTCCTGGAGCGCGAAGCCTGACGAGCAGCCCCGACGCGCCACGCTCCCCTCCCACGCCATGAAACGCAAGGAAACCCCA
>JASFRY010000255.1:0-6573 GCA_050114675.1 Gemmatimonadota bacterium
CTCCATCGGGACCTGGTCGGCGCGACGCGACGGACCATGCTCCTGATCCTGGCGGGCGCCGCGGGACTCGTGCTCCTCACGGCGTGCGTCAATCTGGCGAACCTCCTGTTCGCCCGCGGTCTGAGCAGGGACCGGGACGTCGCGGTCCGCGCGGCGCTGGGATCCGGACGAGGCCGCATCGTGGCAGGGCTCCTCGTGGAAAGCGGCCTCCTTGCACTCGTAGGCGGCACCGCCGGACTGGTCCTGGGCTGGCTCGGGCTTCAGGCGTTGCTGGCCCTGGCCCCCGACGCACTGCCCATGGTGGCCAGGCCACGGTTGGGCCTGGGCGTGTTCGCCTTCGCCCTGGGGGCCACGCTGGTGGCCTTGACCGTGTCCGGCGTGACGCCTGCGCTACGCATCGCATCCACCCCGCCCGCCGACGCGTTGCGCTCGGAGGGACGCTCCCACACGGGCGGACGGCGCACCCGCCGGATGCGGGACGCCCTGGCGGTGGTCCAGGTGGCCATGGCGCTCATGTTGGTGGCCGGCGCCGCGCTTCTGGGCCGCAGCCTTGCGGCCCTGCGGGACGTCCCCCTCCACATGGACCCCCACGGCGTTCTCGCCTTCGAGGTCAACCTGCCCACGGCGCGCTACCCTGACGGTGCCTCCCGCCAGGCCTTTCACCGGCAGCTCGAGGAGCGGGTGGAGGCCCTGCCCGAGGTCGAGGCGGCAGGCGCCGTATCGTGGCTCCCGCTCAACGGCCGCTACCACATCTGGGGCGTCTACTGGGATCCGGAGCACATGGATGGATCCAATGACGACGCATGGTACTCCACTGACATCCGCGTCTTTGCCGGCGACTACTTCGGCACGCTGGGTATCAAGCTCATCGAGGGCACCGATCCCGCGAACCTCGATCCGGAGGGGGAGCGGCTCATCTGGGTGAACCGGCGGTTCGCCCGCAGCGTCTTCGGCGACGCCTCACCGGTGGGCCAGCAGGTGTACGCGGGCAACGAGGTCCGGCGCGTGGCAGGCGTGGTGGACGACGTCCCGTACAACGCGGAGGGTGACGTCTCCCGCAAGCTCTACATCCCCCACGCCCAGTTCGCCGACAACCGCAACTGGCCCCTCGTCCAAACCGTGAGGGTCCAGGGGGACCTGGCCGCGGCGCGGGACGACGTCCGTCGCGTCCTGGCCGGCCTGGACGGACAGCTCGTGCTCTACCGGCCCCGCTCCCTGGAGACGGAGGTGGCCGAGGCCCGCGCACAGAATCGCTTCGCCACCGCCCTCATGGGTGCCTTCGCCATCCTGGCGCTGATCCTCTCCGTAGTGGGGACGTACGGGATCCTGGCCGGGAGCGTTGCCGGCCGCACGAAGGAGTTCGGCATCCGCATCGCCCTGGGCGCCGATCGCTCCGCCGTCCGTCGCCTGGTGTTGCGGTACGCCGCAGCGCTGGTGGCTCCGGGCGTCCTCCTGGGCCTTGGCGGTGCGTGGTTGGGGAGCCGGTGGCTGCAGGCGCTCCTCTTCCACGTCGAGCCGCAGGATCCGCCCGTCTACCTCGGCACCCTTCTCCTCTTCGTCGCCGTGGGTTTCGCGGCCGGGTGGGTGCCGGCGCGGCGGGCCACACGCGTGGATCCGGCAAGGACGCTGTCCATCGAATAGCCGCACGCCGGTGCGCGCGATGCGCTCCCTCGGCGAGGCCCGGGAGAGACGCACATCGTCACGAAGCGTGGCGCCGCGGCGGTCGCCTCAACGGCCATCGCCGCGGCGCCGGAAGCGCTCAGCCCCCGCCGGACATGGCCGGCTCGCTCTTCCGCGGCATCATCTCGTCACGCTGCGCCAGGGCGTACACCGTAGCCGCCACCACGACCGCGGCCTGCTTCAGGTCGTCCAGCACCAGGTGATCGTAGGAATCCAGGTTGGTGTGGTGGGTGTTCAGGGAGTACTCGATGGGGTCCTGGATGAAGTTGAAGCCGGGGATGCCCGCAGCGTCGAAGGAAAGGTGGTCCGTGCCACCGGTGTTTCCATGCTTCACGGCCACGACGCCGAGGTCACGGAAGGGCCACAGGATCTGCTCGAAGACGGGAATGGCCTTCCCGTTGGACTGGTCCCAGACGCCCCGGATCCGGCCCGTGCCGTTGTCCACGTTCACGTACACGGAGATCCGGTCGTGCAGCTCGGGATGATTCTGGACCCACCCACGGGAGCCCAGAAGCCCCTGCTCCTCCCCGCTCCAGAGCGCCACGCGCACGGTGCGACGGGGCTTCAGACCCAGGGTCTCGAGGATGCGCATGGCCTCCATCATCACCACCGACCCGGCGGCGTTGTCGGTGGCCCCTCCGGCGAAGTGCCATGAATCCAGGTGCGCACCCAGCATGACATACTGGTCGGACAGGTCCGTGCCCGGCAGGTCGGCGAGGGTGTTGTACTGCTGGAGGTCGTCCTCGTAGAAGCGGTTCTTCACGTCCAGCTCGATGCGCACCGGCGTGCCGCCCTTCAGATCCCGCCAGATCTGGTTGTACTGCTCCCGGGACACGATGACCTGGGGCAGCCCCTCGGGATCGCCTGCGGTGCGGCTTCCATTGCCGCCGCCGCGGATGACACCGTCGTTGGCGCCGGAGATGCGCAGGATCGCCAGGGCGCCTTCGGACTCGGCCATGTCGGTCACGGCGTTGCTCAGCTCCCGACGCGCCCTGAAGCGGGCGTACATGGCCTGGCGTGCCGAATCGGACATGGCGGGGCGCTCCCGTGGGCCAGCCGGCAAGAGCAGCTCCTCCAGGGAGGTACGCCGCTCTACGTCCTGGAAGACGTCCACCTCCTGGGGGCTGTCCACCATGACGATCTTCCCCTGCAGCTTGCCACGATAGGCCGCCAGGTCCTCCGCCGAGGTCACCTCCAGAGCGACGGCATCACCCTGCACCGTCCCCTCCGTGCTCCCCGTCCACGCGGACGGGATCCCCATCAGGGGCTGCTCGAAGGGGGACAGGATGCGTCCCTCATATTCCTCCTGGGCCCAGCCCCGCCCGAACTCGCCCCACGGCTCGATGCGGACGTTGGACAATCCCCAGTCCCGGAACGTCTGGGCCGTCCATTCGTTGGCCTCCTTCATCCCCGGCGACCCGGTGAGCCGGGGTCCGATGACCTCGGTGAGATGGTGCGCGAGCTCGGGAATGTGGGAGCGGTTGAGCCCCTCGTCGCGGATGCGCTGCACGACGCCGAGGTCGACCGACTCGTCGGCCACCTGGGCCGCCGCCGGGAGAGCGGACACGGACAGAGAGAGGGAGAGCGCGGCGAGGGAGAGGGAGATCGAACGGAGCTGACGGTACCGCATGGCCCAGACCTCGGATGGAGGGATGCCTTCGGAACGGGGGCCGCGGTCGGCCCACCGGGCCAATCTACGGCGCGGCCGCGCCCCCGCTACCGTCCCGTCCAGCAGCCCCCAGCACCGCCATGGCGTCCCCGTAGGAGTAGAAGCGGTAGTCTCCGGCCATGGCCTCCCGGTACGCGTCCATGATGCGTGCGTAGCCCCCCAGGGCCGCCACGAGCATGAGAAGCGTGGACCTGGGCAGGTGGAAGTTGGTCACGAGGCAGTCCACGACCCGGAATCGGTAGGGCGGCCGGATGAAGAGATCGGTGCTCCCCGACCCCGGGTGGACACGTCCGTCCCCGTCGGACACGGACTCCAGCGTCCGCACGGCGGTGGTGCCCACGGCCCAGATCCGGCCCCCGGAGGCACGCGTATCGTTCACGTCTTCGGCGGTGTCGGCCGTCACCTCGTACCACTCCTGGTGCAGCTCGTGCTCCGCCGGGTCCTCCACCTCCACCGGTCGAAACGTACCGATGCCCACGTGAAGCGTGAGGGCGGTCCTGCGCACCCCACGTGCGTCCAGAGCCGAGAGCACCTCCTCGGTGAAGTGGAGTCCCGCAGTGGGCGCGGCCACGGACCCGGGGGTGCGGGCGTACACCGTCTGGTAGCGCTCCCGGTCCAGCGGCTCGTCCTCCCGGTCGATATAGGGGGGGAGGGGCATGTGGCCGTAGCGCTCCAGCGCCTCCGACGCCGGGAGTCCGGTGACGAGGCGGACCAGGCGTCCTCCTCCGGGCACCGAGTCGAGGATCTCGACCGTGAGGTCATCGGCCACCACCACGGTCCGCCCCGGCTTGAGCTTGCCGCCGGGACGCACCAGGGCCTCCCACTCGTATTCGCTGCCCCCTGCTACGGGCCGCGTCAGGAGGATCTCGGCCGGGGCTCCCGTCGGCTTGTGTCCCAGCAGGCGGGCCGGGAGCACCTTGCTCTCGTTCACCACCATCAGGTCGCCCGGCTCCATCAGCTGCGCCAGATCGTGGAACCGAAGGTGCCGAAAGGGGGCATCGCCGGGCGGGACCACGAGCAGCCGGCTCTCGTCACGCCGCTCCGCAGGGTAGCGCGCGATACGGTGGGGTGGGAGCTCGTAGTCGTAGTCGCTGACGCGGGTGCCGTCGCGGTGGGTCATGCCTCGTCGTCTTTCGAAGCGTGGCGGTGGCGAGGGTCGGCGCTCAGTCGTGCTCGAAGAGCGTGCCCTGGTCCTCCTTCTTGCCCGGACCCTTGAGCGTATACCCGAAGCGACGGAAGGCCCGGGACGTCGCCACCCTTCCCTGAGGCGTGCGCTGCAGGAAGCCCTCCATGATGAGGAACGGCTCGTACACTTCTTCCAGCGTGGTGGCGTCCTCGCCCATGGCGACGGCCAGGGAGTTGAGACCCACCGGGCCTCCCTCGAACTTCTCGATGAGCGTCTTGAGGACCCGGGCGTCCATCTCGTCGAGGCCGTACTCGTCGACGTCCAGCATGCGCAGGGCGTCTCCCGCCACGGTCTCGGTGATCCGGCCGTCGGCCCGCACCTGGGCGAAGTCGCGCACCCGGCGCAGGAGCCGGTTGGCGACCCGGGGCGTCCCCCGGGACCGGCGGGCGATCTCCAGGGCGCCCTCCGCAGTGGCCTCGACCTCCAGGATCTCGGCGCTTCTGCGCACGATTGTGGCGAGCTCGTCCGCCGGGTAGAAGTTGAGGCGCTGCACGATGCCGAAGCGCGCGCGCATGGGCGCCGTGAGCAGACCGAACCGCGTCGTGGCGCCCACCAGCGTGAAGCGCTCGATCTTCATGGTCATGGTCTGGGCCTTGGGCCCGTCGGAGAGGCGGATCTCGATCTGCCAATCCTCCATGGCGGGGTAGAGGAACTCCTCGATGATGGGGCGGAGCCGGTGGATCTCGTCGATGAAGAGGATGTCCCCCTGGCGTTGGTTGGTGAGGATGCCCACCAGGTCCGCCGGCTTCTCCAGGATGGGGCCGGAGGTGGTCTTGAAGTTCACGCCCATCTCCCTGGCCAGGAGCGAAGCCAGCGTGGTCTTCCCCAGGCCCGGCGGCCCGTGGAAGAGGATGTGATCCAGGGGCTCCCTCCGCTGCGTCGCCGCCTGGATGGCAATGGATAGTGCCTCGCGGACTTTGGCCTGCCCGATGAACTCCCCCAGCCGCTGAGGCCGGAGCGAGGGCTCGGACTGCTGGTCCTCCTCCATGGAGGCCGGCGTGGTGATCTGGGTTCGTTCGGTCATGAATTCGGAGCCGCGGGCGGAAGCAGGGCGACATGAGTGGGGGCCGCGCCGGCGCATCCTCGCCACCCCACGTGGACGGGAGGGGCGCCGGAACGGGTTCCCCGGGAGGGACAGTGGCTCCGAGGCGTGGGGTGGGCAAGGGCGGAGCGTGGCGAAAACGCGGCCATCCGTGGACGCGGAGGGTCTCCCGGAGCTCCTCGTTCGTCGCTCCTGACACGACCGTTATAGAACCGTGCCACTTGACCCCCGAACACAAGTTGTGGAGCTTCATTGTGGCCTCGAAACGGGACGACTGCATGCCCCGTCCGGAGGTCGCCGTTCCCGTCCCTGCACCCCATGGGATTCCGCCTCCCATGAGGGACGGCACAACGGCCGAACCACCGAGGAGGTCACTCACTCACAACGGAGGTTCCGATGACCACAAACGAGGTTCGAAAGAACCCGGCCAAGACCGGGCTTTCGCTCATCGCCGCGGCGTTGTTCGTGGTGGGAGCGAGCCTGGGGGCGGCGACGCCGTTGGCGGCTCAGACGGGTGCCATCACGGGCACCATCACGAGCTCGCAGACGGGCGAGCCGCTGTCGGCTGCCCAGGTAAGCGTGGAAGGCACGGGCCTGGGCGCGCTGACGCAGTCGAACGGGAAGTTCCTGATCCTACGTGTCCCGCCGGGGACCTACACGGTGAACGCGGTGTTGATCGGGTTCGCCAGCGGATCAGCACAGGTGACAGTGACGGCGGGCGAGTCGGCGGTAGCCGACATGCGCCTGGAGCCTCAGGCGATCTCGCTGTCGGAGATCGTGGTGACGGGGGTAGCGGGCGCGACGCAGCGCACGAAGCTGCCCTTCGACGTGGCTCAGGTGAAAGGCTCGGACATCGAGGTGCCGTCCGTGAACGTGGCCTCCTCGTTGTCGGGCAAGGTGGCGGGCGTGACGGTGGTGCAGGGATCGGGACGACCCGGCTCTGCGCCGTCGATCCTGCTGCGCGGTCCGACGAGCCTGGATGCCTCGGGCCGTAAC
>JASFRY010000256.1:0-6573 GCA_050114675.1 Gemmatimonadota bacterium
CCCGTTCTCGCTGGTCATGCTCTGGGTCTCCTGGCCGGCGGTGCGGAACTCCTGGTCCATTCACGAGACGTCTCCCGACCCCGGAGGCCTCCCTCGCTATCCCATCAAGGCCGTCATCCTCGTCTCCTTCGTGCTCCTTCTCCTCCAGGGCTTGAGCCAGCTCCTGAAGCAGGTGCTGACGATCCGTGGAGAAGGGGTGGAGCTACCACCGTCGGACGCGCCGGCTCCCGAGGGTGATCACGGGCACGGAGGTCACCTGTGAGCGAGCTCTGGGGACCGTCCATGTTCTTCGGGGCGCTGGTGCTCATCTTCTCCGGCTACCCCGTCGCCTTCGCCCTGGGCGGAACCGCGCTCCTCTTCGCCAGCATCGGCGCCCTGGCGGGGCACTTCGACCTGGTGCTCCTCTACGCGCTCCCGGAGCGCACGTTCGGCACCATGTCGAACTACACGCTGCTGGCCGTGCCCTTCTTCATCTTCATGGGCACGGTGTTGGAGAAGAGCCGCCTGGCCGAGCAGCTCCTGGAGACCATCGGCGTCCTCTTCGGGCGCTTCCGGGGCGGGCTGGCCATCGGCGTAATCTTCGTGGGGGCCCTGCTCGCCGCTGCCACGGGCGTGGTGGGCGCCAGCGTCACCGCCATGGGGCTCATCTCCCTGCCGGTGATGCTGCGCAACAACTACAAGGCGTCGGTGAGCCTGGGCGTCATCGCGGCCTCGGGCACGCTGGGGCAGATCATTCCGCCGTCCATCGTCCTCATCGTCCTGGGCGACCAGATGGGCGTCTCGGTGGGCGACCTGTTCAATGCGGCGCTCCTGCCGGGCCTGGTGCTCACGGGAATGTACGCCGTCTACGTGGCGGTCATGGCCTTCGTGAAGGAGGACGTGGCACCGGCGCTCCCTCCCGAGATGCGCACCTCGGGCATGGCGCTGGCGCGGCAGGTGGTGGTGAGCCTGCTGCCGCCCCTCTTCCTCATCGTGGTGGTGCTGGGAAGCATCTTCGCCGGCGTGGCCACCCCCACCGAGGCCGGCGCACTGGGCGCCGTCGGCGCCATGATCCTCGCGGCGCTGAACCGCCAGCTGTCCATGGAGACGCTGAAGGCCGCCATGGAGGAGACGAGCCGGCTCACCATCATGGTGATCTTCCTGCTCATCGGCTCGACCGCCTTCTCCCTGGTTTTCCGCGGTCTGGACGGCGACGTGTGGATCGCGGACACCCTCACCGGGGTGCCGGGCGGCGCCATCGGCTTCCTGCTGGTGGTGAACGCGGTGGTCTTCGTGCTGGGGTTCTTTATCGACTTCTTCGAGATCGCGTTCATCATCGTGCCCCTCATCCTGCTGCCCGCGGACCAGCTGGGCATCAACCGGACCTGGCTGGGCATCGTGCTGGCCGTGAACCTCCAGACGTCGTTCCTCACGCCACCCTTCGGCTTCTCCCTCTTCTACCTTCGTGGGGTCACGCCCGAGCGGATCCCCACCACGGCCATCTACCGGGGCGTCGTTCCCTTCATCATCATCCAGCTCGTGGTGCTGGGGTCCATGATCTTCTTCGCCCACCCCGACACGCCCGGGCTGCCCACGTTGTTCTGAGGCGCCGTCCTCCTCGGATGCGAGACAAACCCGCGCCGCCGCCGGCGGCGCGAAAGGATTGACCATGTTCGATCTGCCGACACCTGCGCCGCGCCCCCTTGTCGTGGTGGCCACGGCCGCCCTCGTCGCTGCCTGCGGCGGCGGAGAGCCGGGAGGAAGCGGCAGCGAGCTGGCCATGGCGCCCAACTTCCGCCCCGTCCAGCCCGAGCTGTTCTCGGCGTACGGCGCCCAACCCAACGCCTGGGCCGACTACGACATGGACGGGGACCTGGACCTCTTCGTGGGATTCCGGGGGCGGGCCAACCGTCTCTACCGGAACGACCAGGGCACCTTCGTGGACGTGGCGGGCGACGTGGGCCTGGCCGACGAACCCGAGACCCGGGCCGCCGCGTGGGGCGACTACGACGGCGACGGCGATCTGGACCTCTATGTGGGATTCTCGGCCGACGCGTCCACGCCGAACCGCCTGTACCGCAACGACGACGGCGAGCGCTTCACGGACGTGGCCCCGGAGCTGGGGCTCGACCGCATGGGCGAGACCCGCCAACCCGCGTGGGTGGACTACGACGGCGACGGCGACCTGGATCTCTTCGTGG
This sequence comes from Gemmatimonadota bacterium, assembly GCA_050114675.1. GTDB lineage: Bacteria > Gemmatimonadota > Gemmatimonadetes > Longimicrobiales > Gaopeijiaceae > SZUA-318. The sequence continues at coordinate 2,181 of JASFRY010000256.1, forward strand.
CGTTCCGCTACCAGGCCAACCGCCTGTACAGGAACGACGGGGAGACCTTCACCGACGTTACCGAGGCGTCGGGCGTGGGCGACTCCCGGCGCACGGTGGGCGCGGTGTGGTTCGACATGGACGGGGACGGTGACCTGGACCTCTTCGTGGCCAACCAGAATGGCGACGAGGACGGCTTCTACCAGAATCTGGGCGACGGGACCTTCGAGGACGTGGCCGCGGCCCTCGGCATGAACCAGCCCGGGCGACCCGAGGACCGGGGCAGCGTGGGCGTGGCGGTGGCCGACTACGACAACGACGGCGACCTGGACCTCTTCGTGGCCTCCTATGGCCCCGACGTCCTTTGGGAGAACGAGGGCGGCGGCCACTTCAGCAACGTGGCCGTGGGCACGCCCCTGGCAGGGGACCACCACTCAGTGGCGGCCGCGTGGGGAGACTACGACAACGACGGGTGGGTCGACCTGTACGTGGACACCTTCCTGTCGGGAGAGGCCGAGGCGCCCGATCACCTCTTCCGCAACACGGGAGGAACGTTCGAGGAGGTCACGCCGCCCATCCTCCAGGAGAAGGGAGCGAGCCACGGTGTGGCGTGGGCCGACTACGACATGGACGGAGACCTGGATCTCGCTCTGGCGAACAACAACGACCCCGACGGGACGCACCCCCTCTACCAGAACGGGCTGCCCCCGGAGCGTGCCGGCCGCTCGCTGGAGATCGTGATCCTGGACCAGGACGGCAGGTGGACCCGGGCCGGGGCGGTCGTCACGGTGCAGGCGCAGGCCGGCGACCCGGGCCACCCCGAGGGATTCACCACCAGCCGCCTCATGGGCGAGGGAGGCGGCTACTGCTCCCAGGGGGCCGAGCCGGTCCACGTCGGGATCCCCGGGTGGGTCGGGGCCGTGAGGATCTCGGTGAGCTGGTTCGAGGGTGGTGAGACCCGCTCGGGCACCGTGTCCGGGGTCGATCCGGCCCAGTTCCACAACAGGTGGCTGGTCATGCGCCTGGGTGTGCAGTGACGCCGCGAAACCGCCGGAAGGTCCCCAGGCTGAGGGCGGGACTCGCCCACGCCGCGCTGGTGGACGACCCCGCATTCGGGCCCTGGGTGGAGCGCATCGGCCCGCCGAGGATGCGGCGGGTCACCGAGACCCCGTTCGCCTATCTGGCCCGGGCCATCGTCTTCCAGCAGCTCGCCGGTGCGGCGGCCGGCACGATCCATGGCCGTTTCCTGGAGACGGTGGGCGGTCAGGTCACGCCGCGGAGCGTGGCGAGGGCGGCGGACGAGGATCTCCGGGCCGCCGGTCTGTCCAGGGGGAAGCTGGCCGCCATCCGCGACCTGGCGGACAAGGCGCCCTCCCTGGAGCTGGACGAGCTTCCCTGGCTCCCCGACGACGAGGTGACGGCGCGTCTGACCACGGTGCGGGGCATCGGGCCCTGGACGGCGCAGATGTTCCTCATCTTCGCCCTGCGCCGGCCCGACGTGTGGCCCGCCGGGGACCTGGGCGTGCGCCAGGGCTTCGCGCGCATCCACGGGTGGGACCAGGCGCCCACCGAGAAGGAGATGCCGCCGCTGGGCGAGACGTATCGGCCCTGGAGAAGCGCCGCCGCCTGGTACTGCTGGCGCGCCCTGGAGATCGAGACGCCGTAGGGCGGGCCGCAGGCCGCCGCCCAGCCACCCCCCGGGAACCGCCCCGGCCCGCCGTGGATTCTGCTTGGGTACCCTGAACCAGACTTCACGAGGACTGCCCGGACGGTCCTCTGAATCCATGGAGAACACAATGGAGATGGAGATCGTCTTCCCCGGCGGCGAGCGCGTGGACGCCCTCATGGGCAACACCGTGGTGACCACGAACCAGGACGGCACCGCGCCGGCTCCCTTCGGCCTGTTCCTGGCGTCCATCGGCACCTGCGCCGGGATCTACGTGTTGGGCTTCTGCCGCCACCGCGGCCTTCCCACCGAGGGCATCAAGATCGTCCAGCGCATGCACGCCAATCCCGCCACCCGCATGGTGGGCGAGGTCGACCTGGACATCGTCGTGCCGCCCTCGTTTCCCGAGAAATACCACGAGGCGCTCATCCGCGCGGCCAACATGTGCGCCGTGAAGAAGCACATGGAAGTGCCGCCCAGCTTCAACGTCCAGACGAAGGTGGCCTGAGGATGCCCTTCCGGGGGATCCCTATCCCACGTCCACCGCGTTGCGCGCCAGCGCCACCGAGGACTCGATGACGTGACGGAGGGAGGGGGGCACGCTGTCGGGACCCCGCCGCGTGCACTCCTCCGCCACCGTGAGGGCCAGGTAGGGCTTGGAGTGTCGCCGAATGGCCCGGGTGACGATGTGGTACCGGTTGAGCTTCTTCCCGCTCACCCGGGTGCTCCCGTCTTCGGGGAGCCCGGCGGCGCGCCGGTAGACGTCGTCGAACCCCGTCTGCCAGAGCTCCATCTCCACGTTGCGGTGCCGGAGGCGCGTCACGTGGTCTTTGGCCTTCCGGGACCCCAGGTGCTCCCGGGCCTCCTGGGCGTACGCCGCACCGGAGTCGTCCCCGTCGGACAGCAGATGCCACTCGATGCGCAGATCGTCGGCCAGGCGCACCAGGGGCTCCACGCCGCACTGGGCGAACTCGACGCACCGGACCCCTTCCGCTTCCAGGTCGTATCCCAGCACCTGGGCGAGCTGGCGCACGAGCCAGAATTCGGTCTCGCCCTCCACCAGGAGCCAGCAGCGTGCGAAGAGGGCCGATCCGCGCTTCGCCCGGATGTGATATCCGACCCGCCTCAGGCCCTCGGGGGACAGGGTATGCGCCTGCAGGCGGTAGGCCTCGATGCGCCCGTCCCTTCGCACCAGGCGCCGGAGGAAGGGGAGGGGGACGTTGGAGAGGAACTCCCCTGAGTTCGTGATGACCAGCGTCTGGGCCCGGAGGCTCTCGATGACGTCCCAGGTGGACGCCACCAGCATGGGATGCAGGTGCACCTCGGGCTCCTCTATGGCGAGGAGAGGCTCGGCGTCGGCCGGGAGGACCGCGTCGCCCCGCACGTCGAAGAGGGAGCCCAGCACGATGAGAAGCCCCAGGGCGTGGCTGCCGCTTCCCGCCTGCCCTTCCGTGACGAGCTGCTCGAGGGTGCCGCGGAGCGGGCCTCCGTCGGTGAGGTATCGGTCGGCGATGGTGTCCCGCAGTCTATATGCGGCCTGCAGCGCCCGGCGCACGTCGGAAGGGGGCACGGGTCCCCGGGTCTCGGCCAGACGACGGTACACCCGTGCGATGTCCTCCTCGTCGCGGGCGTCGTCCCGTGCTTCGTCGTCGCGGTCTTCCGCCCGGTCCCACTCCAGCGGCTCGTGGTTGTGGGGCTGGGCCAGCCGGACCACCAGCACCGGATGGAGCCGACGCAGCCGCCGCAGCACGATGTCGTGGGGTGGGGGATCGAGGGCCACGCCCTCGGCGTCCACGAAGCGGGCGTCCATGGCGCCGCTGCCCGGCCGTCCGGTGAACTCGACCCGGAGCCGGCGGGTCCCGTCGGCGTCCGTCTTCATGGCCATGTCGAAGACACCGTCCGCGTGACGGGGTCGGCCGGCGTCGCCCGGGGCCTCGAACGTCAGGACGACCCGGATGGGGTCCGGCACCGGTGCGCCGGTCTGCCGGAAGTCAGAGGCGTCGAAGTGGGTGGGCGGGGGGGCACCGGGCCGGCCCAGGCATCGCTCCAGCACGTCCAGAAGGCTCGACTTGCCGTGGTTGTTCTCTCCGATGACCACGGTGAGCCGATCCATGGTCAACTCGAGATGCCTGATTCCCCGGAAGCTCTCGATGAGGACGTGGGTCAGACGCATGGACGTCTTGTTCCCTCACCCTTTCATGTCGGCCCGGCCGATCTTCGGGAAGGCGAAGTTGGCGTAGGCCAGCTCGTTCCCGGCGAAGTACGGGAACTCCCGGGCGCGGAAGGCCTTCCAGTTGTCGTAGACCTTCTTGAAGTCGGCGTCGGAGCTTGCCTGCTCCTCCAGGTACGCGTTGGACTCGCGCCAGGCGGCTTCCATGATCTCCTGGGAGTACGCCCGCAGGGTGACCCCGTGCTCCTGCACCAGGCGCTGGAGCGCTTCGGGGTTGGCGGCGTCGTAGGCCGCGAGGCGCTCGGAGATGGTCTCCCCGCAGGCGCTCTGCAGCGCCTGCTGGTAGGCGGGCGGCAGCTCGTCGTACGCCGCCCTGCTCACCAGGAGCGAGCCGGTGAGGCCCGGCTCCCACCACCCCGGGTAGTAGTAGTTGTTGGCGATCTGGTAGAACCCCAGCTTCTCGTCGTCGTAGGGCCCGACCCACTCGGTGGCGTCGATGGCTCCGCGCTCCAGCGCCGGGTAGATGTCGCCGCCGGCCAGGACCTGGACGCTCACCCCCAGGCGGGTCATGATCTCGC
>JASFRY010000257.1:0-6569 GCA_050114675.1 Gemmatimonadota bacterium
CGGTAGTACTCCACGTCCACATCCGAATCCAGGCGTGCCTTGGTCTCGAACCTGGTGACGGTGCCGTCCTCCGCGGTGGCGGTGACCTTCACCGTGCAGCCCGGCGTGAGTCCGCCGGCGATCCCTCCCAGGTCGAAGGTCTCGCGGCCCGTGAGACCCAGGGTCTCCACCGAAGCCCCATCCATGAACTCCAGGGGCAGCACGCCCATCCCCACAAGGTTGCTCCGGTGGATGCGCTCGAAGCTCTGGGCGATGACCGCCTGGACGCCCAGGAGCAGCGTGCCCTTGGCGGCCCAGTCACGCGAGCTCCCCGTTCCATACTCCTTGCCCGCCATGACCACCAGGGGGGTTCCCGCTTCCTGGTAGCGCATGGAGGCGTCGTAGATGGGGACTTCCTCGTCGGTGGGGAAGTGGATGGTGTAGCCGCCCTCCCGACCCTCCAGGAGGAGGTTCTTGATGCGCACGTTGCCGAAGGTACCGCGCATCATCACCTCGTGGTTGCCCCGGCGGGAGCCGAAGGTGTTGAAGTCCCGGACCTCGACGCCGTGCTCCTTCAGGTAGCGCCCGGCGGGCTCCGCCTTTGGGATGGCGCCGGCCGGCGAGATGTGGTCCGTGGTTACCGATTCGCCCAGGAGGGCGAGCACCCGGGCCCCCGTGATGTCACCCGGGTCTTCAACATCGGCGCTCATTCCCTCGAAGAAGGGCGGGCACTGGATGTAGGTGGATGAGGCGTCCCACTCGTACAGGCTGCTCTCTTCCGGCACGGGCAGGGCACGCCAGTGATCGTCACCCTCGAAGACCTCGGCGTAGCGCTCCTTGTACATCTCGGGCTTGAGCGCGGACGCCACCGTCGCTCGCACCTCTTCCGGCGAGGGCCAGAGGTCGGCCAGGAACACCGGCTTTCCGTCCCGGTCCCGGCCCAGGGGCTCGTTGTACAGGTCGATGTCCACCCGGCCCGCCAGGGCGTAGGCCACCACCAGGACCGGCGAGGCCAGGTAGTTGGCGCGGACGAGGGGGTGGATACGGGCCTCGAAGTTCCGGTTGCCCGACAGCACCGATGCCACCACCAGCCCGTTCTCCTGGACCGCCTCGTGGATCTCGTCCGGCAGAGGCCCGCTGTTCCCGATGCAGGTCGTGCAGCCGTAGCCCACTACCTGGAAGCCCAGGGCGTCGAGGGGCTCGTCCAGCCCGGCCGCGACCAGGTAGTCGGTGACGACCTTGGATCCGGGCGCCATGCTGGTCTTCACCCAGGGCGCGACCTGGAGGCCCCGCTCGACCGCCTTCCGAGCCAGGAGTCCGGCGCCCACCATCACCGACGGATTGGACGTGTTCGTGCAGGAGGTGATGGCCGCGATGACCACCGTGCCGTCCCCGATCTCGTAGGTCTCGTCGCCGTGCTCCACGCGAACGGCTCGGCTCGGCGGCGCCGTGGCCACACCGCCGCCCTTCGCCGAGACCAGGTCCCCACCCACCTTCACGGGCTCGTTGCCGCCCTCGCCCGCCCAGCTCTCGCCGGAACGGTGCCTCCCTTCGCTCTCCGCCTTCGACCGGTCGGGAAGCGTGAAGCCCTTGGGGAGGAGCGCCGGGAGGTCCCGCTCGAACGCCTTCTTCAGGTCCACCATGCGGATCCGGTCCTGGGGACGCTTCGGGCCTGCCAGGCTCGGCTCAACCGTGGAGAGGTCGAGCTCGAGGCTGGACGTGTACTCCGGATCCGGGGTGTCGTCGGTACGGAACAGGCCCAGCTCACGGGTCACGCGCTCCACGCGGGTGACCAACTCCGGCGATCGTCCCGTGCCGCGGAGATACTCCAGGGCCACGGCGTCCACCGGGAAGAAGCCGATGGTGGCGCCGTACTCGGGCGCCATGTTGGCCAGCGTCGCCTTGTCGGGAAGCGTCAGGGTGGAGAGCCCGGTGCCGAAGAACTCTACGAAGCGACCCACCACGCCGTGTGCGCGGAGCATCTCGGTCACGCGGAGGACCAGGTCCGTGGCCGTGGCGCCCTCCGGGAGCGTGCCGGTGAGCTTCATGCCCACCACCTCCGGGAGGAGCATGTAGTAGGGCTGACCCAGCACCACCGCCTCGGCCTCGATGCCGCCAACGCCCCAACCGACGACGCCCAGGCCGTTGATCATGGTGGTGTGGGAGTCGGTTCCCACGCACGTGTCGGGGAACGCCACTTGGCTCCCGTTCTGATCACGGCGGTGCACCACGGAGGCCAGGTATTCGAGGTTCACCTGGTGCACGATGCCGGTTCCGGGAGGCACCACCGAGAATCCGTGGAAGGCCTCCTGGGCCCAGCGAAGCAGCGCGTACCGCTCGCGGTTGCGTTCGTATTCCCGCTCGACGTTGAGGCGGAAGGCGTCGCGGGTGCCGAAGTAGTCCACCTGGACCGAGTGGTCGATGACCAGGTCGGCCGGCACCACCGGGTTGATCCGGGACGGATCGCCCCCGAGGGCCTTGATGCCGTCCCGCATCGCCGCCAGGTCCACCACGGCGGGAACGCCGGTGAAGTCCTGGAGCACTACCCGGGAGGGCATGAACGGGACGTCGGCGCCCGCGTTGGCGGGACTCCACGATCCCACCGCCTCCACGTGCTCCGGCGCCACGTAGGCGCCGCCGGCGTGGCGGAGCGTGTTCTCGAGAAGGATCCGGATGGAGAAGGGAAGTCGGTCCAGGGCAGAGACGACACCCTCTTCCTCCAGGCGGGAGATGCTGTAGATCGAGGTGGGACCCTCGGGTAGATCGATGGCGCGTAGTGCGCCGAAGGGATCAGTGCGCTGCTCGGCCACGGTGGCTCCTGATCGAACGGTCGAAGTTCGCAATCGACCCTGACAAGACAGGGGATTCGAGGCCCTAAGAATAAAGAAACTCGAGACCGGATGCATGGGCGCAGCCCGGGGCGTAGGTGGTGCGCGGGGGCGGGCGCCGAAGAAGCCCCTGCCGCACGAGGCGTTGAGGGCGGGGCGGCTACCGCGTTAGCTTCCCTTCGTTTCGAGCCGGGGTGGCGGAACGGTAGACGCGGCGGCCTCAAAAGCCGCTGTCCGCGAGGGCGTGCGGGTTCGAATCCCGCCCCCGGCATTCAAGGTTCTACGAACCGGATGGGTCCGCACGGGCCGAGAGGTACTCCAGGCCTTTCCGTCCGCACCGGGGGCGGGATGCGAACCCGCGGCGCCGCGGCGGTGCCGCGACGCCCTGTGCGGGTGGACCTGCGGGCGCGTGCGGCGCTCCTCGGTCACCTCGCTGCGCTTCGCTACGCTCGGTTCGAATCCCGCTCGGACATTTCCGATTGGACTTCCCGGGCCCCGATTCCGTGAGCGGGGCCTACGTATGGCGCCCGGACCTCGTTGCGGTCAGGCCCAAGCCTCCTTCCGCACCACCGTAACCGTCACGGGGTGCTCGCCGTAGGTTCATCACCTCGTCATACACCATCCACCATCGGTGCACGGGAGGGGACCATGGAGCTGGGCGCGTTTTCCATCAGTCTGGCGGTGAAGGATCTCGAGAAGTCGCGGGCCTTCTACGAGAAGTTCGGATTCGAGGCCTTTGCGGGCGACCCGGCGGCCAACTGGCTGATGCTCAGGAACGGCACACACGTCATCGGGCTCTTCCAGGGCATGTTCGAGCGCAACATCCTCACGTTCAATCCGGGGTGGGACAGTGGCGCAAACCCTCTTCCCGAGTTCACGGATGTCCGCGAGATCCAGCGGCGGCTGAAGGAGGCGGGCGTCGAGCTCGTCACCGAGGCTGACGCCGACGGGGAAGGGCCGGCCTCCCTCACGGCCCTCGATCCGGACGGCAACCCCATCCTCGTCGACCAGCACATCTAGGCAGGCCCCCGGTCGGGCGGCTGGACGGACGTCCAGGGTCAGCGGCCGTCGGCATCCGGGACGGCGGGCGTCCGGGCCCCGCCGCAGCACGGCTCACCCTTGGGACGCCATGGCGGCACCGGTATAATTACGGGCTTGAGATCGCACCGACATGCTCGAGGCTTCCCGGCCACGGCGGGACGCCTCGCATTCCAAGGGAGAGACCATGGGAGACAACGGAAACGGGGGCAGGAACACCCTTTCCATCCGGGACAATCGGACGGGTCGCGACTACGAGATCGACATCCTCGAAGGGGACGTCGTCCGCGCCATGGATCTCCGGCAGATCAAGGTGCACGACGAGGACTTCGGGATGATGGCCTACGACCCGGCCTATACCAACACGGCCTCTACCCGGAGCACCATCACGTACATCGACGGGGGCAAGGGGGTCCTGCGCTACCGGGGCTATCCCATCGAGCAGCTGGCGGAGCGAAGCTCGTTCCTCGAGGTGGCCTATCTCATCCTCAAGGGCGAGCTGCCCACCCAGGGCGAGCTGGATTCCTTCGTCCACGACGTCACCTTCCATACGTACGTGCACGAGAACGTGACGAAGCTCCTGGAGAGCTTCCGCTACGACGCCCACGCCATGGGCATGGTCATCAGCGCCGTCGCCGCCCTCTCCACCTTCTATCCGGAGTCGAAGGACATCCAGGATCCCGCCGTCCGGTGGATCCAGATCACCCGGCTCGTGGCGAAGATGCCCACGTTGGCCGCCTTCGCGTACCGGCATCACCGGGGGCTGCCATACGTGTACCCGGAGAACGAGTTCTCCTACACGGGCAACTTCCTCAGCATGCTCTTCAGGATCGGGACCCGGGACTTCAAGCCCAACCCGGTCCTCGAGCGCGCGCTGGACGTTCTCTTCATTCTCCACGCAGACCACGAGCAGAACTGCTCCACCACCACGATGCGGGTCATCGGCTCGTCCCACGCCGATCCCTTCTGCGCGCTGTCCGGTGCCATGGCGGCTCTGTATGGACCTCTCCACGGCGGCGCCAACGAGGCGGTGCTGCGGATGCTGAGCCGCATCGGCAGCGTGGACAACATCCCGGACTTCATCAAGAAGGTGAAGAACCGGGAGGAGCGTCTCATGGGCTTCGGGCACCGCGTGTACAAGGCGTACGACCCGCGGGCCAGCATCATCAAGCGCACGGCCGACGAGGTGTTCGAGGTGACGGGCCGCAACCCGCTCCTGGACATCGCGCTGGAGCTGGAGAAGATCGCCCTCAACGAGGACTACTTCGTCGAGCGGAACCTCTATCCCAACGTCGACTTCTATTCGGGGATCATCTACCAGGCCATGGGCTTCCCCGTGGAGATGTTCCCGGTGCTCTTCGCCATCCCCCGCTCGGTGGGCTGGCTGTCGCAGTGGGAGGAGATGCTCCAGGACCCGGAGCAGAAGATCGCTCGGCCGCGACAGGTGTACCACGGCGCCGAGGCTCGGGACTTCGTGCCCATCGCCGACCGCGGCTGAGGTCGGTCGGACCCATCGAGGGTGCCGATGCTCCCGTCGTTCCCAGGGGCGCTCCCGGAGAGGGGGCGCCCCTTCGTCTCCGGACCCGCCGGTCCTCCACCGTGAGCAATCATGATCCATCGTATCGACCTCGAGCACCTGGGTCTTCGCGGCGCCATCGCCCTCTACGTCATCCCGGACGGTGAGCCCACCGTGGTGGATCCGGGTCCCTCCACCACGCTGGAGCGGCTCCGGGATGGGCTGGCCGGGTTGGGCATCGGGGCGCGGGACCTCCGCCACATCGTCCTGACCCACGTGCATCTCGATCACGCGGGGGCCACGGGCCACCTGGTGGATCTCTTCCCCCAGGCCCGGGTGTACGTGCACGCGGACGGGGCGCCGCACATGGTGGACCCTGCGCGACTGGTGGCGAGTACCCGGAGGACCTTTGGAGAGGCGCACGACCGGCTGTGGGGCGAGGTGAAGCCGGTGCCTGCGGAGCGGATCCGGACGTGGAGCCAGGGAGAGCCGGGGCCGTTGCCCGGGCTGGTCCCCCTGCCCACGCCCGGACACATCGCGCATCATCTGGCGTACTTGCATGAGCGCGACGGAACCCTGCTCTCGGGGGATGCCATGGGTATCGTGCTGGCCGACGATGCGCCGACCCATCCTCCGACGCCCCCACCCTCGGTGGACCTGAGGGCGTGGCAGAATACCTTGGACGAGATCGCGACCGTGGGGCCGGAGCGCTTCGGTGCGACGCACTTCGGGCTGCATGGAGAGGTGCAGGCGCGTGTGGGCCAGCTGCGTGAACGTCTCACGGAGCTGGAGGCACGCGTGCGCGCCGCCATGGCCAGGGGCGATGACGAGGATGCCGAGCGCTACGACCGGGAGGTGCGTGACGCACTGGCTCCCCACGTCGGCCGGGAAGAGGTGGACCGGTATTTCGACATGTTCACGGCCGCGACGGACTGGGCGGGCGTGAAGTTCTACCTGGAACGCAATCCTTGACGGGGCGTCCGGCCCCCAACGGAGGGACGATGGCAGGCTCGGCTCGACATGAGCGCAGACGTATGACGGCGGTTGCCGCGGCTGTGGCGGCATTGCTGGCGATGGCCGCGGGCGCGGCGGCGCAGGCCATTCCGGGGGGACCGGTTCCGGTGCCCGTGGTCACGCCTCGGTACTTCCAGGCCGCCGTGCAGCGGGGTTCCCGCACCGAGACCGGCGCGCCGGGTGACTCGTACTGG
>JASFRY010000258.1:0-6563 GCA_050114675.1 Gemmatimonadota bacterium
GCCGACGCCCAGCTCGTTCGCTTCCGCGCGGACCCGGCCAACCGTGGGCGGATCCTGGACTCGGGACTGTGGCGGTACAGTCGTCACCCCAACTACTTCGGTGACGCCGTGCTGTGGTGGGGGATCTACCTGCTGGCCGTGGCGGCGGGGGCCGCGTGGACCGTCGTCGGTCCGGCGCTCATGACGTTCCTCCTCCTCCGGGTGTCGGGCGTCACCCTCCTGGAGCGCGGCCTGCGGGAGCGAAAGCCCGGCTACGACGCCTACGCGCGTCGCACCTCGGCCTTCGTGCCCTGGCCGCCCCGGAGGTAGGCCGGCGAGGTCCAGGCGAGGCGCGCCCGGTCCCGCTGCCCACGGCATGCACGGCGTCGGGACGAGCGTGTCGTGACGGGGCCCGTCGTCCCGCTCCCGTGGCTACGCGGTTTCCTTCTCCGCTTCCCTCCGTGGCGTCAACCTGCCCGCGGCGTCCTGGAGGAGGGAGGAGATGTCCAAGCCCACGGCGGAGGAGATCGCCTCCACGGTACCCAGGGCTCCCTGTACGCGCTGGTTCACCGCGTTGCTCACGCCGGAGCCGCTCCCACCGTCGATGACCACCACCTTGTCGATGTCCACGCCCTGGACCGCTTCCACCGAGGTCGCCAGGAGCTCGGGTAGCTTCTCCGCCAGGAAGACCGCGTACGCCTGCTGGCCGCCTGCGCGCACCTGGTCATACAGCATCTGGAGCACCTGGGCGCTGGCGCGTCCCTTCTCCAGGATGGGCGCGGCCTCCCCCTCCGCTCGGGCCTTCGCTGCCGCCCGTTCGGCGTTGGCGGGTTCCACCACATCGGCCTGGAGCCGGAGCTTCTCCCGCTCCACGCGTCGGGTCTCCAGGGACTTCTGCGCCTCCACCTCCGACTCCTGGGCTTTGACCTGGGCCGTGCGCTCCACGATCTGGGCCTCCCGGTCCAGCTCGGCCTTGCGGACGCGAAGCTGGTTCTGGGCCTCTGCGATCTGCACTGCGGCCTCGGCCTCCTTGATCTCGGCCACCTGGCGGGCGTTGGCCTGGCGTTGGCGGGTCTCGGCGGCCGCGTCGGCCTCGGCGATCTCGGCGTCGCGCACCGCCTCTGCGGCGCGCTTTCGGCCGATGGCCTCCAGGTAGCCCCGCTCATCGCTCACGTTCTGGATCTTGAGGACGTCGAGATGGAAGCCCAGGGCGGCCAGGTCCTCACCGGCGTCCTCGGAGAGCGCCCGGGCGAAGCCCAGCCTGTCCTCGTTGACCTCCTCCGGCGTGAGGGTGGCCAGCACGCCACGCAGGTTTCCCATGAGGGTGTCCTTGGCCAGGCTCCAGATCTCCTCCTCCGACTTTCCCAGAAGACGCTCCACGGCGTTGTTGAAGAGCGTCTCCGGCTGGGACGCGACCTTCACCGCCGCGATGGCTTCGATGTTCAGCGGGATGTTGCCCTTGGAGAAGGCGTTGGCCACGGAGATCTCCACCGGGAACGTCTCCAGCGACATGTGCTGCACCGTCTCGATGATGGGCACGCGCAGTGTCCGGCCTCCGATGACGGAACGGTACCCGACCCGCTCGCCGGTGGTGAGCTGGCGTCTCCGGCCCGTGAGGACCGCCGCCCGGTTCGGGGGCACGATGACGATGAGCGAGCGGATCGTCATGACCGCCACCACCACTGCGAAGAGGATCGCCACCGCAAGGGCGAATCCACCGTTGATCAGGTCCGGGTTCATCGGGATCTCCAGGTCCGCGCGGGGGCGTCCCGTGCCCGGGGTGTGTTCCCGGTTCGGGAGCGCCCGTCATCGAAGCGCTACTCGTCGAGCAGTTCTCTCTCCATGGGCGCCACGAAGGCGACGCCCTTCTTCATCTCCACCACCAACACCGAGGTCCAGGTGGAGGGATCGCCCTGGCCCAGGGTGGAGGGGTGGGGCAGGGCCCGCAGCTCCACCTCCTTGCCCAGGTGCTCCACCACCACCTTCCCACCCGCGGGCGTGACGGGCAGCGTCACCCGGCCCGAGTGTCCCGAGAAGGTGATCTCGCCCACCACTGCTCCCGACTCGGACCTTCTCACCCACCCGAAGGCCGCGTTGATGAGCGCGCCCGACAGCACGCCGCCGGTAACGGCGAACGCCGCTACGGTCCCCGGAGCATCCACGCGGAACACGTACGTGAGGAGCGTGCCCACGGCTCCGAAGCCGAACAGCGAATAGGTTACGGTCCGGATGGAGAAAACCTTCGCGGCGACGTTTGAGCCGTGGGCGCCGGCGCCGTCCGCTCCGGCATGGACGGTGTCCACCTCGGTGTGTCCCACGTCGGTCTCCAGGGCGCCGGCATCGGCGTCCAGGTGGGCGTCGAGAGAGATGTCGCCGTCCAGGGCCACGTCGGAGGAGAAATCGACGTCGCCGTGGCCTCCCACGAGGTCTCCCAGGAGGGAGATCCCCAGAAAGCCACCGCCCAGCACGAGGGCGAACACGTAGAAGGTGATCATGGTGGGACAGCCTCCTGGTCCGCTCCCAATCTAGCGTGCAGACAGGCGATCCGCGCCCGTGGGGTCAGCGGCGGCGGGCGGTGCGGCGCCGCTCCAACGCCCCGGCCTCGCCGAGCCTGCCCGCCTCCCGTGCCAGGCGGGCCCGCAGCGCCATGGCATCCCCCGCCAGCACCTGGTTGGCCAGGGCCATGCGGTACTGCTCGCCGGGGAGGACGACCTCGTACCAGGGAAGGAGCCGCCGGGCCGCCAGCGTGTCTCCGGCCTCCAGGAGCCAACGGGCGGCCGTGAGGCGGGGGAGCCCGTCCAGGAACGGGTGCACGAGCCCGAGCGTGGCCATGACGCCACGATCCGCCATCTCGGTCTCCAGGTCGGCCAGCGCGCGGCCGCCCCCCGCGGGATCTCCGTTCAGGGCCGTGGCCATGGCCTTCAAGGAGCGCTGAAGCCAGGTGCTCCCCTCCGTCGGGCTGGCCTGGAGGGCCCGCCGGCCCGAGGCGAGCGCCTCGGAGTCCGCCTGGACCAGGCCCAGGATCCCGTCCAGCCAGGCGACCTCGTCGGTGAGGTCGGGGCGGCTCTGGAGGTCGGCGCCCACCCGGGGGCGGCGTGCGGCGGCCTCATCGGCGGCCACGCCTCCCGCCCAGGCACCCACCACGGCGATCTGATAGGGGAGAAGCGCCTGCTCGGGCCGCGAGGCACCCGCTCTGTACGCGTCTGCCGCCGCCAGGGCCGAATCCCACGACGCCAGGCCGGCCAGGGCGTGAGCCAGCACGAAGTACTGGGCCGCCTCTACGCGGGGGGAGACGCCGTCGGCTCGGAGCAGGCCTCGGGAGAGCGCCGCCTGGGCGCGGATGAAGCCGTCCCGCATGAGGTTGCTGGTGATCCGCTCCGGCGGGATGGTGCCCAGGTAGCCGGAGAGCTCCCTGACCCCGGTCTGGATGACCCCGGGGGGGATGGAATCACCGGCCGCGACCAGCGCCTGCTGCACGCGGTAGTACGTGAGGGAGTTGATGCCGCTCTCCTGGAGGGTGACGGCCCCGTACCGGGCGCTGGAGAGCTCGTCGATGATCTCGGCCATGGCCGCCGCGTCCTGGCGCTGGCTCTCGATCCAGAAGAGGTGGGCCCAGGCCGGGACGAAGCTGGGGTTGAGGGCCAAGGTGCGCCGCAGCGTGTTCCTCGATTCCTCCAGGGTGTGCCCCAGATCGCCGCCCCCGTGCACCAGGACCTCCGACAGATCCCACCACCCCGGCCAGTACGTGGGGAAGCGCGTGGTCACGTCCCGGAGCATCTCCACCGCCCTCGTTGTGGGGACCCGTTGCGCCTCCATGAGGAGCCGGTCGCGCTCCGGGAGCTCGGCCCGGTGCGCCCAGGCCCGCGCCCGCACCACGCTGTCCACGGGGACGCCGTGGTACTCCAGGGCGTACTGGAGGCGCCAGTAGGCGAACCAGAAAGTGGAGTCGGCGGCGATGGCGCGCCGGAACGCCGCCGGCGCTTCTCGCCAGCGGTTGGCCGCCATGGCGCGCTCCCCCTCCAGGTAGGCCTGGAGCGCCTTCGGCGATCCGGTGGAGAGGGCGCCGGGGCTGGGAGGTGCCGCCGGGTTCCCGCTCCATACGAGGCGCAATACGGCGAGAGTCGCCGAGTCGGTGAGGGCTCCCACGGCGTCGGCGGTGACGTGTTCGGTGCCCAGGCGCCGCAGCCCCTGCGTCTCGTAGAGTCCGACGTCCAGGCCGACGCCGTCGCCCGTGGTCGAGAGGGCGCCGTGCACGAGTCTCGCCGCGCCGAGGGAACGGGCGACCTCGGCCGCTTGCTCCAGCGTCAGGCTGCCTTCGTCGGGAGGCACGTGTGAGAGCACCGAAAGGGGGTCGACGGTGGCGATGTTCGCCGTCGCCGCCAGCGATGCGCTGAGGGTGATGGCCAGCTCCCGCCCCGTCCGCCGGATCGCCGAATCGGGCTCGGCGGACGCGAAGGGGAGGATCGCCAGGTCCCCCGACACGGCACCCACATCGGGCTTCGCGGAGCTACGGCCGGCCAGCCAGGCGCCGACGCCCACGATCCCCACCACGAGCGTGGTGACGAGGAGGGGCTTCCCCGTCCACCCCGTCGCCTCCGGGGCGGCGCCGTTGTCCTCCGGGGGACCGTCGCGCCGCAGGCCCTCGGGCGTGAGATCGAAGATCCAGGAGAGCCCTATCGCAACGGGAAAGCCCGCCAGGACCAGGATCACCAGGATCCTGTAGGCACCGGCTGCGAAGGGCAGGGCCGGGAGGATGAGATCGGCGGCCTCGAGGAGGGTGAAGCTCGCCACCACGTAGGCGGCGGCGACCCGGTAGACCCGTCGGCGCTTCAGCTCGGAGAGGAGCCTATGAAGCCGCATCGGGCACGCCGTCGGTGATCGGGACGTCCTCTTCGCGGAGCGCCATGAAGAGGCTCAGGCCCACCAGGAGGATCACCACGCAGAACGGGAGTCCGATGCTCACCACCACGGACTGGAGCGCCGTGAGGGCGCGTCGCCCGCCGGCGTACAGGAGCACGGCGGCGCACGCTCCCTCGGCCACGGCCCAGAACACCCGCTGCCACCGGGGTGGATTGGGGTGTCCTCCCGAGGTGAGCATGTCGACGACGAACGACGCCGAGTCGGACGAAGTGACGAAGAAGACCGACACCACCGCAACGGCCAGCACCGACGAGATGGCGGCCAGAGGGAGCTTGTCCAGGACGACGTAGATGGCGGTGGCCAGGTCGCTGGACACGGCCTGGGAGATGCCGCCCGTGGTGGCCTCCAGGCGGAGGGCCGTGTTCCCGAAGACGGTGAACCAGACCACGGCCAGGGCGGGGGGGACCAGCAGCACGCCGAGGATGAACTCGCGGATGGTCCGCCCCCGGGAGATGCGCGCCACGAACATCCCCACGAACGGCGCCCAGGCGATCCACCATCCCCAGTAGAAGATGGTCCACGTGCGCGACCACTCCGCCGAGCTTCCGGAGAGGAGCCCCAGGTCGAAGGTCCGGGTCACGAGCTGTCGCCCGTACCCTGCCACGTTGACGAAGAAGGAGGCGGCCAGGTACCGGGTGGGTCCCACCAGAAAGACGAAGAGCAGGAGACACGCCGCCAGGATGAGGTTCAGCTCGCTGAGGCGCCGGATGCCGCGGTCCACCCCGCTCACCAGGGAGGCCGTGGCCACGGCGGTGATGACGGCGATGAGGACGAGCTGGGTCCCCAGCCCGTGGCCGACGCCGAAGACGTAGGACAGGCCGGCGCTGATCTGCATGGCCCCCAGACCCAGGGACGTGGCCAGGCCGAAGAGGGTACCGAAGACCGCCAGGATGTCCACCGTGTGCCCGATGGGTCCGTAGATCCGGTCCCCCAGGAGGGGGTGGAGACACGAGCGGACGGAGAGGGGCAGGCCCCTCCGGAACGAGAAGTAGGCGATGGCCAGGCCAAGCAGGAGGTAGGTGGACCAGGCGTGGATGCCCCAATGGAAGAGGGTCACCGGGACGGCCAGCCGTGCGGCCTCGGCGCTCCTGGGCGACACGCCCGGGAGCGACGCGTAGTGCATCATGGGCTCGGCCACCCCGTAGAAGACGAGCCCGATGCCCATGCCGGCGCTGAAGAGCATGGCGAACCAGCTCAGCCGGTGGAAGGTGGGCCGCTCGTCGTCGCCGCCCAGCCGGATGTCGGCGTAGGGGCTGAACAACAGCCAGAGGGAGAAGAGGATGAAGCCTGCGATGCTCAGGACGTAGAACCACCCACCCCAGGTGGAGACCTCGTCCAGGAGCAGGGGGAAGAAGGAGGAGGCGGCGTCGGTGAAGAAGACGCCGAGGCCCAGGAAGAGAAGGAGCAGGCCCCCGGAGATGAAGAAGACGGGTGGGTTGACCGCGAGTCTGGGCTTGCCGGGCGTCATCCGATTCAACCGCCTCCCAGGACCCGGTCCACAAGGCTGTCGGCGGCCATCGAAGCGTAGCTTCCGTGCCGTCGGGGATACTCGGAGATGAAGTCGTCCACCAGACACCGGTGATAGGTCTCCCCGGGACGCATGGTCATGGGCGCGCTCTCGGGACGCCACGAGGCGCCCTCGGGCACGTCCACGTCGGGCATGG
>JASFRY010000259.1:0-6520 GCA_050114675.1 Gemmatimonadota bacterium
TGCCTCGTAGGCCGCGTCGACCAGCGCCTCGACCGCGCCTCTCGGGCCTCCCGACCGGCCGAACACCTGCCGCAGCTCCCGGTCGGCGAGCGCCTTGTAGAGACCGTCGGAACAGAGGAGCACCGCGGTGCCCTCCCGGACCGGGAACGGGCCGAAGACGTCCACCTCCACCTCGGCTTCCGTTCCGATGGAACGGGTCAGGGCATCCTTCCACTGGGAGGCCATGGCCTCCTCCTCGGATTGGCCCCGCTTCATGGCTTCGGCGACGAAGGAGTGATCCGACGTGATGCGCCGGATGCCTTCGGCGTCCACCAGGTATCCACGGCTGTCCCCCACGTTGGCGACGTGGTAGCTGTCGCCGTCCACGAGCACGGCGACCATGGTGGTGCCCATCCCCTCTTTGCCGGGTTCCCCGGACTTCTCGTTGACCTGCGCGTTGGCCAGGCGAAACGACATGTCCAGGGGCGACCCTTCTCGCACCGCGCCCAAAAGCGTCTGGATGGCCAGGGCGCTGGCGACCTCGCCGGCGGCGTGTCCGCCCATGCCGTCGGCCACGACCACCAGGGTGCGTCCGTCGGGAAGGGTCTCGGCCAGCACCGAGTCCTCCTGGTAGGGCCGCCGGCCCGCCACAGAGTGGTGCGCCAGGCGTAGCTGAACCGTCATGGAGCCGTTCTGCCCGCAGGAGGAAAGGGGATGCGGCCGTTACACATACGCGCGTGCCGACGGGCGAGCAAGAAAGAGGTCCGTGCGCTTCGGTACGGATGCACCCTGCCCCGGGGCCACCCGGGCCTCGGCGAGGAGCGTATCCGACGCCGACGGCGGCTCGCCGTGGATGCCGGAGAGGACCCGGCCGGGAGGCGCCTCGACGGCGAGGGCTTTCGCCGCTTCCGCGGAAGGGCACAGATTGCCCGCCTCATGGTCCCCGAACGGAAGGCCCTCATGCGCACGTCCCGCTTCCCCTCCGCGACGCTCCTGCTCCTCCTGGCGGTCGCCCTGGCTCCCTCCCCGGCCGGGGCGCAGCTCCCTCCGGACTTCACCGCCGCCTGGCAGGAGGCCACGCGGCAGTGGGAGGCCGAGTCCGAGGCCGCTGGCATCGTGGGCGGCAGCATGGCATTCCTCCGCGGTGACTCCCTGGTGCGCCTCACCCCCCGGGGCATGGCGGACCTGGACCCGAGCCGCCCCGTGGATGCCAACACCATCTACCACTGGGCATCCATCACCAAGACGTTCACCGCCATCTCCATCATGCAGCTCCGGGACCGGGGGCTCCTGTCGCTGGACGATCCCATCGTGAAGTACGTCCCGGAGCTCCGGGACGTGCACAACCCGTACGGATCCATGGAGGACATCACCCTCCGCCAGCTCCTCTCCCACTCGGCGGGCTTTCGTGATGCCACCTGGCCGTGGGACCGGGGGGAGCGGTGGGAGCCGTACGAGCCCACCGAGTGGAGCCAGCTCGTGGCCATGATGCCCTACACGGAGATCCTCTTTCCCCCCGGCTCGAAGTTCAGCTACTCCAACCCCGGGATCATCTTCCTGGGCCGGGTGATCGAGAAGGTCACCGGCGACGTCTACGAAGCCTACGTAGCCAAGAACATCTTCCGGCCCCTGGGGATGACCCGCGCGTATTTCGACAACACGCCCTGGGGCCTCCTTCCCCACCGCTCCAACAACTACGTGCTCCGGGACGGCACGCCCGAGGCGGGCGGTCTGGACTTCAACACGGGGATCACCGTGTCCAACGGCGGGCTCAACGCGCCCATCCCGGACATGGCCCGCTACTTCGCCTTCCTCCTGGGCCATCCGCCCGCCGGCGCGGACGGGGACGGGATCCTGAAGCGCTCCAGCCTGGAGGAGATGTGGCACACGGTGGTGCCCATCGGCGACTCGGACCTGGGCCGGGAGAGCATGGGGCTCTGCTTCTTCCTCTACGACGACGGGGCGCACCACCTCGTGGGCCACACCGGCACGCAGAAGGCCTTTCTCTCGTTCTTCGTGCTGGATCCCTCGGCGGGCGTGGGCGTGGTGGCCGTCTCCAACACCATCGACGCATCCGACGGAGGCGCAGGCGCCCGGGCCATCCTGGATCACGCCAGGGCCGCGGTGGTGAAGGGTGTCTTTCCCCTCTTCCGGCCGGGCGAGCGAGCCGGAGACGACCACGGATCCCAGGAGGGGCCATGAGCGTCGACCGCCGGACCTTCGTGAAGCTCGCCGGGGCCGCGGCGGTGGCGCCCGGGACGCTGGCCGGAACGGCCGGCAAAGGCGCCGGCCGTCTCGAGCGCCGCCCCGCGCGCCTTCCAGCCCGGTGGCCGGGATACGGCGATGCCATGGTCATCGACTGCCTCGCGAGCCCCGGCGCCTTCAACATCCCCGAGGACGAGGGTGGCGGGCTGGGGCCCGAGGCGCTGAGTGCGGCCCGTCGGTCGGGCATCACCGGCGTCAACGTCACCGTGGGGGTGGTGGGCGACGTACCCGACCCCTTCGAAACCACGGTGGACGACCTGGCTCGCTGGGAGCGGGAGATCGACCGCCACCCCGACGTCTTCGTCCGCGTCCGCGCCGTGGACGATCTGAGCCGCGCCAAGGAGGGAGGACAGGTGGGGCTCGTCTACGGCTTCCAGGACACGGTGGCCCTGGGCGCGGAGCTGGAGCGCCTGGACACCTTCCACGCCCTGGGGCTCCGCATCGTCCAGCTCACGTACAACGTGCGCAACCGGGTGGGCGACGGAAGCCTGGAGCCGGGCAACGCGGGCCTGTCCACCTTCGGCGTGGACCTGGTGCACCACATGAACGAGCTGGGCGTGCTGGTGGACCTGTCCCACTGCGGCCAGCGCACCACCGCCGAGGGCATCGAGCGGTCGGAGAAGCCGGTGGCCATCACCCACGCCGGGTGCCAGGCCGTCCACATGCACCCTCGCAACAAGCGGGACCAGGAGCTCCGGGCGTGCGCCGAGGGGGGCGGCGTCGTGGGGATCTACCTCATGCCCTACCTCAACGCCTCGGGTCCGCCCACCGCCGACGACGTCATGGCCCACCTGGACCACGCGCTCCAGGTGTGCGGGGAGGACCATGTGGGCATCGGCAGCGACCAGTCCATCACCCCGGTGAACGACACGCCCGACTACTACCGGCGCATGGACGCCGAGGTGAAGCGTCGCAAGGAAATGGGGATCAGCGCCCCCCGGGAGGACACGGCGCCCTTCGTTCCCCAGCTCAACGACGCCCGGCGGATGGACATGATCGCCGACCGCATGAGCGCCCGGGGCCACCCGGACCGCGTCGTCGAGAAGGTGCTGGGCACCAACTGGATGCGGCTCTTCGGCGAGGTCTGGTAGGAGGGAGGAGGGGCGGAGACCCGCCGGGGCCCGTGGGGGTGCGGGCGCCGGGGGGATCGGGGGGGCAGCCTCTTCCGCCTCGAAGAGGCTGGCATTCGGCCGCGTTGCGTGCCATTCCTTGGGGCACCGTTCTCACGCGGTCCACCCTCGCCCAGGAGTCGACCCATGGTCTCCATCCTGTCGCTCTGGCTTCCCATCCTGGTGGCGGCCGTGCTGGTGTTCCTCGCCAGCTCCATCATCCACATGTTCCTGCGCTATCATCGCACGGACTTCGACCCGGTCCCCTCCGAGGATGCGGTCATGGAAGCCCTCCGGCCCTTCTCCATCCCGCCCGGCGAGTACGTCATGCCGTACAGCGCCGGCGATCCGGAGGTCATGCGGGGGGAGGAGTTCAAGGAGAAGGTGCGCAAGGGCCCGGTGGCGTTCATGACGGTCCTGCCGTCGGACTACATGTCGGGCATGGGTGCCCAGATGGTCCAGTGGTTCATCTACTGCGTCGTGGTGAGCATCTTCGCCGCCTACATCGCCGGTCGTGCGCTGGAGCCGGGCGCCGACTATCTGGAGGCCTACCGCTTCGCCGGCGCCACGGCGTTCATCGGGTACACGCTCGGGGGGTGGCAGCGCTCCATCTGGTACAACCAGAAGCTCGGCACCACGGTGAAGAACACCGTGGACGGACTCATCTACGGCCTCCTCACCGGCGGCGTGTTCGGCTGGCTGTGGCCGTCATGACGGCGAGTCCCACCTCACGCTGAGTGCCTCGCCCCCGGGGAGGGGCACCGGACGACCTCCATGCGGAGGGGGCGGGCGGGCGCCGGGTCCGGAGGCGCGGAGGCTCGCCTACTCCTCCCGGAGGACCCGGGCAGGACGGGTCGCCGCCGCCCTGAGGGCCGGCGTCAGAGCCGCGAGCGAAGCCACGGCCAACAGGAGCCCACAGACCGCGGAGTACACGGCCGCATCGCGGGGATGGACCTCGTAGAGCACGGCGGCCAGGGCATCCCCCGCGACGGCGGAGGCGATCAACCCCAGGACCGTGCCGACGAGGGCAAGGGAGAGCGCCCGACGCATCACCATGACCACCACATCCCGTGGGGTGGCACCCACGGCCAGGCGCACCCCGATCTCCGCCGTACGGCGCGCCACCGCCAGGGAGAGCACGCCGAAGATGCCCAGCGCCGCCATGAGCGTCGCGACGATGCCGAAGAGGACGGTGGCGTCCCCCAGGGCGCGGTTCGGGCCGAGCTCGTCGGCCACATACCCCGACAGCATGCGCGGCTCCACCACCGGGATGTCCGGCCGGAGCCGGGCCACCGTGCTCCGCACCAGCCTCGGCACGCCGGTCGCGTCTCCCCTGGTTCGGGCCACGACGCTCAGGTCCACTCCGGCGGCCCCCAGCGCCTGCCGGAAGGGGATCCACGCCTGGATGCGAGACGGGCTGTCCAGCTCGTAATGGCGCACGTTGGGCACGACCCCCACCACCGTCCGCCACGGGATTCCCTCCTCCGCCGAGTCGGTGAGCTCCTCCATGGAGAGCCGGCGGCCGATGGGATCCTCCCCGGGCCAGAAGCGCTCGGCCATGGTCTCGTCGATGACCACCACCAGGGGAGCGTCTCCGGCGTCCGCCCGGGTGAAGCTCCGACCTTCGAGGATAGGGATGCCCATGGCCTCGAAGTAGTCTTCCGACACGATGTCATAGAGCACGGACGGGGCCTCGTCCGGATCGTACGGCACGTTGTCCGGGATGGCGCGGCGCTCCCACGAGCGCCCGGTGAGGGGAATGAGGAGCGAGGCAGCGGACACCGACACGTCGGGAGAGGCGTCCAGCGTCGCCAGAAGGTCATCATAGAAGCCCATCCACGCCCCGGTGGACGCGAACGCGCCCCGCGGGGACGACAGCCGTGCCGTGAACACACCGGTGTCGTCGAACCCTGGGTCCACCGACGCAAGGTTGTGGAGACTCCGCATGAGGAGCCCCGCCCCCACCAGAAGGGTGACGGAGAGGGTGACCTGGGCGACCACGAGCGCGTCCCGTGCCCGTCCGGCTTCCCGGCTGCCCGTGGTGCGCAGCCCATGCCCCGGCGGTCGATGGCCACGGGCCGCGCCCAGGGCCGGAACCAGCGCGAAGAGCACGCCCGAAGCCACGGCCAGCGAGAGAGCGAAGGCCGTGACGGATCCCGTCATGCCGATCCGTCCGGCCACCACCGGGGGAATGTGCAGCGGGAGGAGCCGCGTGGCCACGTCCAACAGGGCCGCGGCGAGGATGAACCCGAGAACGCCCCCCATGAGCGAGAGGAGGAGGCTCTCCGACACCAGGAGGCGCGTCACTTCGGCCGTGCCCGCACCCAGGGCTCGTCGCACGGCCAGCTCCGCACCCCGTTCCTCCGATCGCGCCAGGGCCAGGTTGGCCACGTTGGCCCCGCCGATGAGGAGGAGCAGGCTCACGGCGCCCATGAGCAGCCACAGGCCGCGCCGCACGTCCCCAACCAGCAGATCCTGGAGCGAGCGCACCTCGGGCTTCGCCTGGGGCCTGCCCTCCAGCGCATCCACCTCGGCGGCGACCCGGTTCATATCGCGCTGAGCCGCCTCCTGCGTCACACCCGGTGCCAGACGCGCCAGGGCCCGGGTACCGAAGCTGCTCTGGCGATCGTCCCACGGCAGGCCTGCGGCCAGGACGCCCATGGGCACGTACGCCTCCACGTCGGCCCGTGGATATCCCGCACCCCGGGGAAGCACCCCTATGACAGTGAAGGGCCGGCCATCGAGGACGAGGGCCTTGCCCACGATGTCGGGATCGGCCCCGTAGGCCCGCTCCCAGAAGCCGTGGCCGAGCACGGCCACGGCCTGGGACCCGGGCGTGGTCTCGTCGCCGTTGAAGACCCGCCCGATCCCTGCCTGGAGCCCCAGCGTCGCAAAGAAGTCGCCCAGGACCGCTCGGGCGTCCACCCGCTCGGCTCCCTCCCGAGTCTCCCGCACGAAGCCCCAGCCGGCGGAGGCACCGAACGACACGAAGGAGCGGTTCCTATCACGCCAGTCACGGTAGTTGGGAATGGAGAGGGAGATCAGGTGCCCCGTGGTGCTCCGAACGTCGAGCGTGACGAGCCGGGAGGCGTCGGCATAGGGAAGCGGGCGCAAGAGAACGCCGTCCACCAGGGAGAAGACGGCTGTGGCCCCGCCGATGCCGATGG
>JASFRY010000260.1:0-6494 GCA_050114675.1 Gemmatimonadota bacterium
CTGGTGCTCCGGGCCCTGTTCGCCGGTCCCGCGCACCCCCTCTTCCGGGCCCTGGCCCGACCCCGCGACGAGCCGCGCCAGGCCCTCTTCATCTTCGTGCCGCTGGTGACCACCGCCGTGGGCGGCCTGGCCAGCGGTCTCCTGGCCGGGTCCTTCGCCACCGTGGGGTACCTGGTAGCCGGATGGGGAGACGCCGTGGGAGAGCCGGTGGGCGCCCGGTGGGGCCGTCACACGTACCGGGTCCCCTCTCTGGCGGGGGTCGCGGCCGTGCGGAGCTGGGAGGGCACCGGCGCGGTCCTGGTGATGAGCTGGGCGGCAGCCGGCACGGCGCTCCTCGGCCTGGGTGTACCATGGCCCCGGGCTGCGGCGGTAGCGGGCGCCGTGGGCGCCGTCACCGCGGTGGTGGAGGCCGTCAGCCACCACGGCACCGACAATCTGACGGTGCAGCTGGCCGCTTCGCTGGTCGCGCGCACCCTGGCGGGCTGAAACGCCCCACCCTCTCCCGGGGTAGGCGGCTGTCATGAACCCTCCCGAGAACCAGGTCGTCCCGACGCTCCGTCTCGGGACCCTCAACGACGCCCCGGTCCACCCCGAGCGGGACTACGTCCTGTACTGGATGGTGGCCAACCGCCGCCTGAGCTGGAACTTCGCCCTGGATCGGGCGGTGGAGCTCGCACGCAGGTTGGGGCGCCCCCTCCTCATCCTCGAGGCCCTGCGCGTGGACTACCCCTGGGCGTCGGCCCGCCACCACGCCTTCGCGATGGACGGCATGGTGGAGCACCGGCGTGCCCTGTCCGGGACCGGGGTGGGCTACCACCCCTACGTGGAGCCCGAGAAGGGGGCGGGGAAGGGGCTCGTCGAAGCCCTCGCCCGGAGATCGGCCGTGGTCGTGACGGACACTTTCCCGGCCTTCTTCCTTCCCCGCATGCAGGAGGCGGCGGCCAGGCGTCTCGACGTCCTCGTGGAGACGGTGGATTCCTGTGGCCTCCTCCCTCTGCGGGCCCACCCGAAGACCTTCAGCGCCGCCGTCCATTTTCGTCGCTTCCTGCAGCGGGACCTTCCCGAGCATCTACTCGAGATGCCGGAGCCCAAGATACTTACGGACAGATCGTTACCAGGCTTCCCCGAGATCCCTGAAGAGGTCCGGGACCGCTGGCCCGCCGCGTCGGACGAGCTGCTGGAGCGCGCACCGGGCGCCCTGGATCGGCTCCCCCTCGAGCTCGCGGTCCCACCGGTGCCGGCGCGGGGCGGGGCGTCAGCGGGCCGGGCCCGCCTGACCCGCTTCCTCGACACCTCCCTGGCGCGCTACCAGGAGGACCGGAACGATCCCGACGCGGACGCGTCCAGCGGGTTGTCCCCATGGCTGCACTGGGGCCACGTCTCCGTCCACGAGATCTTCCGCGCCGTGGCGGAGCGCGAGGGCTGGAGCCCGGCGCGCCTCGCCCCTCGAGCCGACGGGAAGCGCCACGGGTGGTGGGGGATGGACACTCCCGCCGAGGCCTTCCTCGACGAGCTGGTGACGTGGCGCGAGCTGGGGTTCGGGTACTGCCACCACGAGCCCGACTACGCCCGGTGGGAGACGCTGCCCGGGTGGGCCCGGGACACGCTGGAGACGCACGCCGACGATCCGCGGCCCCACCTGTACGATCTCGGCGCCTTCGACGAGGCCTCCACCCACGATCCGCTGTGGAATGCCGCCCAGCGAGAGCTCCGGGAGCGGGGCGTGATCCACAACTATCTGCGTATGCTCTGGGGAAAGAAGATCCTGGAGTGGACCGCCCACCCCCGGGATGCGCTGGACATCATGATCGAGCTCAACAACCGCTACGCGGTGGACGGGCGCGATCCCAACTCCTATTCGGGAATCACCTGGGTCCTGGGGCGTTTCGACCGGGGCTGGCCCGAGCGGCCCGTCTTCGGCAAGGTGCGCTCCATGAGCTCCGACGCCACGCGCCGCAAGGTGTCGGTCGAGGCGTACCTGGAACGTTGGACCCCCTGATCGGATCTTCGGCCATGCGACTCACCTACCGCAGCGAGCTTACGGACCACGCGCCCGAGGATGTCTTCGCGTGGCACGAGCGACCCGGCGCCCTGGAGCGCCTCACGCCCCCCTGGGCCCGGGTGGATGTCCTGGAGAAGACCGGCGGAATCCGCGACGGCGCCCGGGTCGTCCTCAAGGTCCACGAAGGCCCTGCCTCCTTCCGGTGGGAGCTGAGGCACAGGGACTTCGAGGTGGGTCGTCAGTTCCGGGACGAGCAGGTGTCGGGACCGCTCAAGTCGTGGGTCCACACCCACCGCTTCGAGCCGAGGGAGGGCGGGGGAACCCGGCTGGTGGATGAGATCGAGCTGGAGGCGCCCCTGGGGCTCCCCGTGGGGCCCGGATTCGTCCGGGGCCAGCTCGACCGGCTCTTCACCTTCCGATACCGCCGTCTCTTCACCGATCTGGCCCGCCATGCCGAGCACGCGCATCGGCCCCGCCTCACCGTGGCCATCACCGGCGCGTCGGGCCTCATCGGCACGGCGCTCACCCACTTTCTCACGACCGGCGGACACCAGGTCCTCCGGATGGTCCGGCACCGTGACGAGCTGGGCGAGGGCGCCGCGTACTGGAATCCCTACACGGGGGAGATCGACGCCGAGGCCCTGGAAGGCGCCGATGCCGTGGTGCACCTCGCCGGTGTGAACCTGGCCGGGGGACGCTGGACGGACGCCCGCAAGAAAGCCATCCGGGAGAGCCGCACCAAAGGGACCGACCTCATCGCCCGGACGCTGGCCGGGCTCCGTGCGGGCCCCCGCGTCCTGGTGAGCGCGTCGGCCGTGGGCTACTACGGAAACCGCGGCGACGAGCGCGTGGACGAGGGTACCGGGCCCGGAGGCGGGTTCCTGGCGAGCGTGGTCAAGGAGTGGGAGGCCGCGACGCGCCCCGCGGAGCGCGCGGGGATCCGTGTCGTCCACATGCGCCAGGGCGTCGCCATCTCACCCGAAGGCGGTGCTCTGGGGCAGATGCTGCTCCCCTTCAAGATGGGGGTGGGAGGGCGCCTGGGGAGCGGACGCCAATACTTCTCCTGGATCGACCTGGACGACCTGGTAGCCGCCCTGGCCCACACCCTCTACGACGACGCGCTCGCGGGCCCGGTGAACGCCACGGCGCCGCATCCGGTGACCAACGCCACCTTCACCTCGGCGCTCGGGAGGGTGCTGGGGCGCCCCACCGTGATCCCCGTACCCTCGTTGGCCGTCAAAGCGGCCTTTGGCCAGCTGGGCGAGGAGGCGCTGCTGTGGGGGCAGCGTGTGCTGCCGCGCACGTTGGAGGCCTCGGGGTTCCGGTGGTTCTACGAGGGCGTGGAAGAGTCGCTCCGCTTCCAGCTGGGCCGAGCGGAGGACGGAGACTGAACAAGGGGGGCCGCCCGGGCTACGGGACGGCCCTCTCCCCCGTCAGTCCGCCGCCACGCTGGAGGAGGAGCCCGTCGGCGCCGTCTCCAACGCCACGCGGCCCGGCTCCTCCCAGTCCCACTGGTCGGGGAGCCCCCGGTCCTCGGCGATGCAGCCATAGGTCGCCTCGGCGCTCAGGAGCACGCCGGGCACCCCGGCCCCGGGATGGGTTCCGGCTCCCACCAGGTAGAGGCCGTCCACGTCCTCGCTGCGGTTCTGGGGACGGAACCACGCGGTCTGGGTGAAGCGGGGCTCGATGGCGAAGGCGTTGCCCCAGGTGGCGTTGAGCTCCGTCTCGAAGTCCTCGGGGGTGAAGATGTGGAGCACCTCCATCTCCTCCCGGAGGTTCTCCAGGCCCCACTCCTCGAGGAAGTTGAGGACCCGGTCGGCGAACGACTCCTTCAATGCCGACCAGTTCAGCCCCGACCGCTGGTTGGCCACCGGCACGAGGACGTACATGCTCTCCCCCCCCGGAGGGGCCATCCCGGGGTCGGTGCGGGTAGGGGCGTGGAGGTACATGGAGAAGTCGTTCGGGAGGATCTTCTCGTCGAAGATGTCCTCGAGCAGCCCCTTGTAGCGCTCGCTGAGGATGAGGGTGTGGTGCTCGAGCTGGGGATAGCGGCGGCGGGTGCCGATGTAGAGCAGGAAGCAGCTCATGCTCCAGTCGGTGCGCGCCAGCTTGCGGTCGGTCCACCGGCGGCGGTGCCGGCGATCCACCAGCGCCCCGTAGGTATGGCCGGGGTCGGCGTTGCTCACCACCACGTCGGCTTCATGGAGCCCGCTCTCGGTGCGTACGCCCGTGGCCCGTCCGTCCTCCACCACGATCTCGCGGACCTCCTCCCCGGTGCGAACCGTGCCGCCCAGCTCGACGAAGAGCCGCTCGAGGGCCTCCACCACCGAATACATCCCACCCCGGGTGAACCACACCCCGCCTTCCCGCTCCAGGAAGGGGATCATGAGGTAGATGGCGGGCGTCGCGAAGGGATTGCCGCCGACGAAGAGGGGGTGGAAGGAGTAGATGAAGCGGTGGCGGAAGTCCTTGAAGTACCGGTTCACGAACGTGGTGACGGGGAGATAGGCCTGCATGCGTGCCATCCGGGGCAGAAAGCGCAGCATGGTGCCCAGGGTGTCGAAAGGCCTGGAGCCGAGACGGTCACGGATCACGGCGTCGAAGATGGGCCGCACGGCGTCCATGAAGGCGTCGTAGTTGGCCGCATCCCCGGCATCGAAGCGGGCCATCTGAGCCTTCATCCGCTCGGGGTCGCCCACGTAGTCGAGGTGGGTGCCGTCGTGGAAGTAGATCCGGTAGTACGGGTCCAGGGGCATCAGCTCCACATAGTCCTCCAGGCGCCGGCCTGCCGCCTGGAAGATGCTGTCCACGATGTGGGGTGCCGTGATCAGGCTCGGCCCCATGTCGAAGGTGTACCCCCGATCCACGAGCTGGTACGCGCGTCCGCCCAGCTTCTCCCGCTTCTCCACCAGGGTCACGTCCATGCCTGCGGCCTGGAGGCGGCACGCCACGGCGATCCCGCCGAAGCCGCCACCCACCACCACGGCCTTTCCGCTGTCTGCGTTCGTCATGGCGTCCCGGAGCTCCTCATTCATGTCAATGTCCTCCGCCCCGGGCCCGAAGCAGCCCGGCGGCGCCCAGCACCAGCTTGGCCGACAGACCCGTGGAGGCCCGGCGTCTCAGGTTGTCGTGGCCGGCGCGGCGGACCTCCCTGTGGATCCCCCGGTAGGCCTCTGCCGCCACCGCCACCGGCCTGCGGTACCATGCCGGCAGCGCCCGGATGCCCGGCCACGCCCGGTCGTACCAGGCGTCGGCCCGCGCCATGACGTCCTCCATGGCGGCCTTGTAGGGCCCTGGGATGGGCCCGGTGCCCGCCGCGAGCCCACGCAGGGCGGCCTCGTCCAACCCGTGGAACTCCAGGAGCCTCAGGGGGACGTAGACCCGATCGCGTTCCAGGTCCTCGCCCACGTCGCGGACGATGTTGGTGAGCTGCATGGCGTGGCCCAGGGCGTGGGCACGCTCCAGGAGGTCGGCATCCCGGAACCCGAAGAGCTGGGTGATCCATCCTCCCACCGCGCCGGCCACGCCGAAGGTGTACGCCTCCAGCTCCCGCCAGTCGGCATAGCGGGCCCGGGTGAGGTCCAATCCCACTCCATGGAGGAGGGCGTCGGGATACAGCCAGGACACCCCCGCAGACGCCGCCCGCCCCAGCGTGACGTCCAGCAGGGGGACGCCGGTGACGTGCCCTTCGAACGCGGCGCGGGTCAGGGCCCGCCACGCGTCGAGCCGCTCCGCCACGACCTCGGGGCCCGCGCCGTCGGCGGGCTCGTCCACCAGGTCGTCGGTGAAGCGGCAGTAGGCGTACACCTCGGCGATGCGGGCCGCCTCTTCCGCAGGGAAGAGCCGCGCGGCGAAGCGGAACGTGCGGGCGTGGCGCCCGAAGTAGGACGGCCACGCTTCGGGGCTCCCCACCGCTCGGGCCAGGTCCGCCACCTCCGCCTCGCGCGAAGAGGGAAGGGGGAAGGACGGGAGCACGCCGAGCACCCGCTCTTGAGCCTCCACTCCCCGCCGCGCCGCCTTCACCCACCGGTCCAGGACGGCCGGCACGATCTCGTCCCCCGCAGCGATACGTCGGGCCCGCTCCACGAGGGTGGCGCGCCGCCCCGAGAGCTCTGCGAGCGCCTGCCGGGCCGCCGACGGCGTACCGTCTCCTGGCAGGAACAGTGCGTCGAGCACCCGTGCTTCGTCGCCCGCGAAGCCCTCCACGCCGGCCAGGCCCAGCACCCAGGTCCACTTGCGCTGCCGGTAATCCTGGAGCGGCGCCTTCCCCGTCTCGGCGGCCGTGCAGTAGTCCAGAAGATCGTCCACCTGCTGGTAGACGGCGCCCAGCTCCCGGCCCAGCTCGACCCGCTCCACCAGGTCGTCGGACCCGATGACCGCGCCGCCGAGGCACGCCGCGGCGCCGAAGAGCTCACCCGACTTCCCCCGGACCACGTCGAGATACGCACCCATGTCGAGGCGCTGTCCGGCGTTCCGTTCCTGGGCGATCTCG
>JASFRY010000261.1:0-6467 GCA_050114675.1 Gemmatimonadota bacterium
CGCCCGGAGTAGTGATGGAGAACCCGCCCCCGGGCGGCGTGCGCTGGAGCAGGTGCTCGTAGGCGACGTCCAGCGTGAAGGCATCCCAGGTCACCACGGGCATGATGCGGCCCCGGCCAAGGAGCGAGGTGCCTCCGGATCCCAGCGCTCCCGATCCCGAGTGGGTCACCACGCCCAGGGCGTAGCCCGAGAGGTCCAGCGACTGGCCCGCTGCGGGCCGCCCAGGGACGCCCAGGCCTCCCAGGGCGAAGGCGGCCAGGATGGCCAGGGTCGTTCGCGGCGAGGAAGGCACGTCACGCCTCTCCGGCGTGCGGGTCCTGACGCTCGTCCTGGGCGATCTTGCCGTCCACGAGCCGGATGAGCCGGTGGGCGCGCTCCATGACCCGGGGATCGTGGGTGGAGAACACGAACGTGGTGCCATGCTCGTGGTTCAGGCGCTCCATCACCTCCAGGAGCGCCGCGGAGCTGGCCGAGTCCAGGTTCGCCGTGGGCTCGTCGGCCAGGACCAGGGCCGGCTCGCCGACGACGGCCCGGGCCACGGCCACCCGCTGCTGCTGGCCCCCGGACAGCTTGCCCGGGCGCCGGTCCGCCAGTCCCTCCAGACCGATCTCGTCGAAGAGGGCACGGACCCTCCGGTGCCGCTCTTCGGCGGGGACCCCGCGCAGGAGGAGGGTGAACTCGGCATTCTCCATGGCCGTGAGCACGGGCAGGAGGTTGTACGCCTGGAAGACGAAGCCGATGCGCTGCAGGCGGAGGCGGGCCAGCCGACGGTCGCTGAGGGCGGTGAGCTCCTCCCCACCGACCCACACCTTGCCCCGCGTGGGGCGGGTCAGGGCGCCAAGGAGGTTGAGCACGGTGGTCTTGCCCGATCCGGAAGGCCCCGCCATGGCCACGAAGTCCCCCGGCTCGATGTCCAGCGTGAGGCCGCGCACGGCCTCAACGGGGCTGGGCTCCTGGGGATAGATCTTCCACACGTCCTCGGTGCGTACCGCGGATCCTGAACCGTTTGTTGGGCTGCTCATTGCTCGAACTTCATGGCCTCGGCCACGTCCAGCTTGGACGCCCGATAGGCCGGATAGAGGGACGCCAGCGCGCCGATGACGGCGATGGACACCACGGAGAGCACGACCTGGTCGAAGCGGAAGATGGGAACGATGACGGGGTCGATGATGCCGCCCGACGCCGTCATCCCGTCCATGAAGGAGCTGAAGTCCAGGCCGTGGCGGAAGAAGCCCCAGGTGAAGGCGAAGCCAAGGACCATCCCCACCAACCCCGAGGCCGCCGTGAGGAAGAGCCCCTCGCCCAGGACCACCAGGCCCGTCTCGCCTCCGGTGAGGCCGAGGGCCTGGAGAATGCCGAACTCCCGCCTGCGTCCCAGGACCGACATCATGACTGCGTTGAGGATGGCCAGGGCGATGATGGCGAAGAGAATGGCGTGGAAGAGGTAGTCACCGTAATCGTCGATGCGAACCGCCGAGTCCAGCTCCGGGGAGGCCTGTCTCCATCCCAGGACCCGGATGCCGTCGTTCCCGTCCAGCGCAGCGGACAGGCGCTTCACCATGGCATCGGTCTGCCGGGTGCTCTCCAGGAGCACCGCCACCGTGGTGACGGCCCCCGGCACGCCGAGCCAGCGGCGCATGGTCTCCAGCGGCACATGGACGAGCCCTTCGTCCATCTCCTGGATCCCCGTGTGGAAGATGCCGGCGACGCGCATCATCTGGCCCTCCACCTCCCCCGACGCCGCCTGGGCGGTGAGGACGAAGCGATCCCCTACCTGGATCTCCAGACGCCGCGCCAGCTCGGAGCCGATGAAGGCGTGGAGCCTGTCATCGGGCTTCAGGTACCGTCCTTCCTGGAGTTGGTCGGGAAGGGTGGAGAAGATCTGCTCCCGTGCCGGATCCACGCCCTCGATGCGCACCGGAAGGGCCGACGCGGCGGAGCTGGCCAGCCCGCTCACCGTGAGATGGGGCGCCCACGTGGAGATGCGCGAGGCCACCGCGGGGTCCTGCAGCGCGTCCACCACGCGTCGGACGCGGGTGGAGTCCAAGCGGTGCTCGAGGCGTCCCGTCTCCAGGTATTCGGGTGCCTGGATGGCGACGTGGCCGGTGCCCAGGCGCACGGCCGAGTTGATCCACTGCTCGTGGCCGCCCTCGGCGATGGCCCGGGAGAAGATGAGGAGCGCGAGGCCCAGGCCCATGGCCGTGGCCGTGAGGACGCTGCGCCGGACGTTCCGGCCCACGCTGCGCAGCGACAGCAGGAGAAGGGCGTAGAGCTTCATCGGTCGGCCAGGGCGTCGGCGGGTGGCACGCGTGTGGCCTTCCATGCCGGATAGACGGCGGCGAAGACCGAGGTCAGGAAGAGGGCGACGGCGCTGATGAGCGGGGTCTCCACCGAGTACTCGACCCGGAGGATGGGCCGCCACTGGGAGCCGCTCCACGAGAAGCTGCCCACCATGAAGCTCAGATCGGGGGGCCAGTTGTGCCACCACCACATGACCGGCGCCGTCAGGACGGCGCCCGCTACCAGGGCCAGCGCCCCCAGCATGATCCCCTCGTAGACGACGGTGCGTCCGACCCCCATGGAGGTGGTCCCCAGGGCCCGGATCACGGCGAACTCCTTCTTCCGCTCGAAGGTCCCGATGATCATGGTGTTGGCCACGCCGAACACCGCCATGCCGAAGATGATGATGACGATGAGGAAGTTCATGGCGTCCATGAGGTCCACCGATTTGGCCAGCTCGGGCCGCAGGTCGCGCCAAGAGCGGACGTCCAGGGGCGGTCCCGATCCCTGGAGGCGGCGGCCCAGGTCGCGGGCGATGGCGTCGGTGTCCCAGGGGCGCGCCACGTCCAGCGCGATCTCGTGGATGCGCCCAGGTCCCATGGCCATGAGGAACTGGAGATCGGGGAGGGGGAGCACCGCGTAGGAGGCGTCGATCCCCGGGGTGCCGGTGTGGAAGATCCCCGCCAGCGTGTACAGGTCGTTGCCCAGGGAGCCGTCGGCGGCGGGCGCCACCAGGACGATCTCGTCGCCGAGCTTCACCTGGAGCTGACGGGCCATCTCCGAGCCCAGCGCCACCTCGTGGGCGCCGGAGCGGGGGATGCGCCCCCCGTCCAGGGTGGAGAGGAGCGTGGTGACCCGGGGCTCACGCTCCGGGTCGATGCCCAGGAGGAGGCCGGCTTCGGTGCGCTCTCCCGCCGCGACCAGCCCGCCGCCGTAGAGGCGCGGCGCGGCCGCCGTGACGTCGGGGTCGGCATCCACCCGGGCCAGGAGCGCCGCCACGTCCGTGCCGGCGTCCCCCCCGATGGTGTTGTGCATGTTGCGCTCGGGCAGGTAGTCCGCCGCGTGGATCTGGATCTGGCCGCTGAGAAGGCGGGTGCCGTTGTCGATGAGCTCTGCGCTCATGCCGTCGGTGAGTCCCACCATGACCACGGCGGACAGGTATCCGAAGGCCAGCGCCGAGGCGGTGACCAGCGTCCGGCCACGGTTCCTCCAGAGGTTGCGCCATGCCACGCGCCACCATACCGCGTCGTCCTGCGCCACGTTACTGCCCCCTGGCCCTCAGGTTCCTCAAGCTGAAGAAGCTCTCGTCCAGCGAGATGTTGAATTCCAGGTCGTGATAGAGGAGGGTGGTGCTCTCGTCGGGCTTGTCGGTGGGCACCACCACCATCTGGGCAGGAACCAGGCGATCGTCCATGCGCTGGTAGTCGGAGAACGTCATGGTCCGAACCAGGGCGCCCTCCTCATCGTAGTACCGGACCCAGGTGGGCATGAGATCATCCTTGCGCACCTGCTCCACGATGTGTCCCCACACCACCGCGGCCTCGGGCTTGGGCGTAAGCTTGAACTCCCAGACGTCCACGCCGTCACGGGATCCTTGGAAGGAGATCTCGATGTCGTAGTCGTCCACCATGCGGCTCTCCTTCACCAGGTCGTCGTTGGTGAAGTGGGAGCCCATCCACGACCCCATCATGAGAGAGGGGGGCACCTTGATGGTCCGGTCCACCCGGGGGAGGTAGTTCCACACCTCCTGGCCGGCCTTGAGCGTGGCCGTCCCGGCTTCCCGGGGAGGTGCCGTGACCCGGACCAGGGAGTACTCGGTCCCCAGGGACCAGACTTCCATGGAGAGGTCCCGGGACCAGTGCTCCGTCTTGATCTTCATCTCCACGTTGCCGTGGCTGGACCGACCCCTCATGAGCTGATCCACCCGGTCCACGATCTCCTTCGCGGTCTGGGCGCCCAGGGGCGCGGCGAAGGCCGCCAGGGCCATCAGCATGGTTGTCGTGATGCCTGCGTTGCGCACCGTCCGAAGGAAGGGGCCCACCCGGATCGGCGAGGAAGGGGTAGGGAAGTTCACGGGGAGTCCTCGGGGTTCTGAGCCGCGACCAGCAGCTCGGTGAATCGTCGCCACACCTGGTCGAGCGTCTCGTGGTCACCCATGGCCAGGTGGTGGAGGGCCAGGCCGTCGAGCATGACTTCCACCATGCGCGAGACCACCTCGGGGTCCTCATCCGGCCCCAGGGCCGGCGCCACCACCTCCTTGGTGCGGCGATGCATCTCGAATGCGCCGCGGGTGAAGCGCTCCCGGAGGCGGGCGTCGAACATGGCCTTGATGACGAACACGAAGTACGCATGGAGGAGCCGCTCGTTGTCCACCAGGGCGCGGGTCTCGCGCCCGAACTGGGCCAGCCGGTCTCCCAGCGATCCACCATCGGAGACCATCTCCTCCAGGAACCGGAAGAAGATCTCCTCCAGGGCGGCCAGGGGGATCTCGGCCAGGGTGTCGAAGTGGTGGAAGATGGTCGCCTTGCTCACGCCCACCTCGCGGGCGAGGGCCGAGGCGCTGAAGCCGTCGGGGCCCTCCCGGCCCATGAGCTCC
The DNA here is from genome assembly GCA_050114675.1 of Gemmatimonadota bacterium. Classification (GTDB taxonomy): domain Bacteria; phylum Gemmatimonadota; class Gemmatimonadetes; order Longimicrobiales; family Gaopeijiaceae; genus SZUA-318. The sequence goes on from JASFRY010000261.1 coordinate 4,877, forward strand.
ACTGCGGCGTAGAGGATGCGGGTGCGCGTGCTCGTGTCGGCGTCCATGGCTTCAACGATATACCTGACCGACCGATCGGTCAACATGTGGGGTCCCGGTCCGTGCAGGAGGGGCTGGTCGAAGGTCCTGGCCCCTTGTCGCGTGCGCCCTCTCTTGCTCTAGTACCGGGGTCTTTGGTCATCCGCAGCTTCCCCCCCGAGCTCCTGCATGCGCCTCACCGTCCCGGCCTTCGCGGCCCTCCTGGCGACGGGCCTGGTCACGTCGCCCCTGGCAGGCCAGACCCTGGGCGTGGAGAAGGTCCAATCCAGCTCTCCCAACCCCGAGCTTCCCGCTCCGAGGGGGTGGGGCGTGTTCGGGGAGATGGAAGTCCGCGAGGGGTGGCTGGCGGGCCTCTCCTACGCCCGCTACCACGACGCCACCTACAAGTCGGGCGTGGTCTGTCAGGTCTATTCCCCGCGCATAGGGTGTGGGACCGAGGGCGTGAGCAGCTCGGCGCAGATGGGTGGGCTGCGCTTCACCGCGCAGCGGATCTTGCGGGTGGGGTGGGCGCTCCAGCTCGGGGCGGGCGTCGGGATCAGCTTCAGCTCGCTGAGCATGAGCAGCGCGGGAGATTCGGGGCGGCGCGCAGACCTGCAGCTTCCCCACACGGGACAGATCGGGTATCTGGCCCTGGGGAGCGTGAGCGTCACCCCGGTCCCGGCGGTACCCGTCCACGTGGTCGGGCGGTGGTTGGCCCACTGGGTGGACTTCCGTGGATGCTCCGATCCCCAGGACCCCAACAGCGGATACGCGCCGTTCTGCGGGGTGGATCGGTTCGACGAGATCCATCTCGGCCTGTCCCTGACGCTGCCGAATCTGGGGGGGTGAGGGACGGATTCCCGGGTGGATCCGTCTCGGCGGGACGGTGCGGGTCAGGCCCGCGCCAGCTCCTTCGCCAGGGCCATGGCCCGTCCCAAGGCCTGTCCCCGGAAGCCCCGGCGCGCCAGATAGCCGTACAGGCGCCGCCGGGCCTTCTCCGACTCGGGTGATCGCTCCTCGGAGGCGAGGGATCGCACGGTTCGCGTGCCCTGCCGGCCCAGCCAGCCCTCGACCACCCGACGCGCCAGGTCGGCTTCGGTGACGTCCTCGTCTTCCAGCACCGAATCCACGACGCGCTCGGCCAGGCTCCCGTCCACTCCCTTGGCTCTGAGCTCCTGGGTCAGGCGGGCCTTTCCCCGGGGCCGATGGCGGAGACGGTCGCGGACGAAGGCGGAGGCCACCGCGGCGTCGTCGAGGAGGCCCCTGCGCTCGAGGCGATCCAGACATGGATCGATGCGTGCCGGCCTGAACCCCTTGGCCAGCAGCCTCCTGCGGAGCTCGGTACGGGTACGCGCCCGGTAGGAGAGGAGGTTGAGGGCCGCATCGCGGACGCGGATTTCGGCGTCGGCGTCGAGGAGGTGGTGCCGGTCGTTCCGGGGCAGGGGATCCCCCACACCGAGGGAAAGACGCTCCAGGGCCTCCAGTGCCACCTCCAGGGGATCTCCCCGGTCCAGGTGGATGCGGACGCGAAGGCCGCGGGGCGGCAGAGGCTCCAGACGTGTGATGTGGGGGG
>JASFRY010000262.1:0-6450 GCA_050114675.1 Gemmatimonadota bacterium
GACCCGCGGCGATGACCACACCTCGGTTCGCCGCGTATGCCCGGAAGACGGTGATGAGGAGCTCCCGTCCAAAGATCACCAGCACGACCCAGAGGGGGAGCGCCCCCCACCAAGGCACCAGCCCGAGCTCCGTGCCCCGATGCGAGAGCAGGTAGAAGGGAATGAAGGTGGCAGCCAGAAGGAGCTTGTCGGCAAGGGGATCGAGCAGCTTGCCCACGTCGGTGATCCAACCGTAGCGCCGCGCCAGGTACCCGTCCCACACGTCCGAGAGTCCCGCGACCACGAAGAGGACGAAGGCCCAGAAGCGCTCTCCGACGCCGGGGCTCATGGCCAGCACGAAGATCACCGGACAGACGGCGATCCGGACGACGGTGATGATGTTGGGGAGGGTCAGGCGGCGCCCTGACACGTGATCGACCTCAGCTGAGGGCTTTGACGACCATCTTGCTCACCGTGGAGAGGGTCTCGAAGACTCCCTTCCCCTCGATGGCGATCGCCTCGAAGTCGGGAACACCCATGGGATTGATCTGTGCCCGGAGCTCCTCCACGGCAAGGACGCTGGGGATATCCCGCTTGTTGTACTGGATGGCGAAAGGGATCGTCTTCAGGTCATACCCGTACGTCTCCAGGTTCTCGTACAGGTTGTGCATGGATTCGATGTTCGCCTCGGCACGCGTGGGTTGGGAGTCCGCCACGAAGACCAGTCCGTCCACCCCCTTGAGGATGAGGCGACGGCTGGCGTTGTAGTACACCTGCCCCGGGACCGTGTAGAGGTGGAAGCGGGTCTTGAAGCCCCGGACCTCCCCCAGATCGATGGGAAGGAAATCGAAGAAGAGCGTCCGCTCCGTCTCCGTGGCCAGCGAGATCATCTTCCCCTTCGTCTCGGGATTCACCCGGGAATAGATGTACTCCAGGTTGGTCGTCTTCCCACCCAGACCGGTCCCGTAGTACACGATCTTGCAGTTGATCTCGCGGGAGGCGTAGTTGATCATCGACATGGGTCGACGCTACCTCCCGGTTGCCTGAAGGAGATGAGTCACAGGGGCTTCCTCGGAAGTCGAGATGGGCCTCGACAACATATGTTCCTCGGCGATCTCGGCCAATGCGAGCCGGCCCGCGTGTCGTAGGCGGTTCATAAGGTCGGCGGAGGGGAGCTTGCCTGCAAGAGCCCCGGCGGGGCGGCTCACGCCGCTTCGGGACCCGTCCGAAGCCCCACCTGGGCGGCCTCGGCCTCCATGCGCGCCACGATGGTCCGGGCCCGCTCCCGCAGGAGTCGTCTCGGCTCCCATGCGATGAAGTCCCGGAGAAGCCGGATGGCGTCCACCGAGGCCGCCTCCTTGTTCATGTGGGACAGCGCCGCGAGCCTCTTCAGCGCATGGGGGCTGAAGAGATTCCGCCGCTGACGGGAGATCTGGTCACGGACGATGAGGGCCGCCAGCGCCCCTGCGGCTGCCGCGGCGAGCACGGTGATCCCTGCGGTCTTCAACGTCTTGTTCATCGTTACATCTCCCGTCGGCCCGCCAGCGCCTCGGCGATGGTGGTGCCATCCACGTACTCCAGATCACTCCCCACGGGGATCCCGCGCGCCAGCCGGGTTACGCGTACGCCCATGGCGCGTATCTGTTGTTCAAGGTACACCGCCGTAGCCTCGCCTTCCACGCTGGCGTTCGTGGCGATGATCACCTCCTGGATGCCCCCCGCTGCGCTCCGGACCCGTTCCAGGAGGGACGTGATGTTCAGCTCGTCCGGCCCGACGCCGTCGAGGGGAGACAAGCGCCCCCCCAGGACGTGGAAAAGCCCACGGTACTGGCCGGTGCGCTCGATGGCGCTCACCTCGTAGGCCTCCTCCACCACACAGAGCACGCTCTGGTCCCGGCGTGGGTTGGAGCAGACTTCGCATAGCTCCTGCTCCGAGAAGTTCCCGCACTGACGGCAGGGGCGGATGCGCTCGGCCAGCTCCGACACCGCGCGGGACAGCCGGCGCATGTCGTCCTTGGAACCCTTCATGAGGTGATGGACGAGCCGCAGCGCCGTCTTGGGCCCGATGCCCGGGAGCCTGGCCAGCTCACCGGTGAGCTGGTCGATCACCGACATCGCAGCCTCCGTGCCGCGGGCTCCTCAGAAGAGTCCAGGGAGACCGGGAAGCCCGCCGGGCAGACCTCCCGAGACCTTGCGCATCTCCTCTTCGTAGTACTTCTGCGCCTTGGTCTGGGCCTCCGACACCGCGGCGAGCACCAGATCCTCCAGCATCTCCACGTCCTGGGGATCGACGCACGTGGGATCGATCTTGACCTGCTTCAGCTGGCCCTTGCCGTCGACGGTGGCCGTCACCATGCCACCACCCGACGAGGCGCTGATCTTCTGCGCATCCAGGGACTCCTGGAGCTTGGTCATCTTGGCCTGCAGCTGTTGGCCCAGCTGCATGATCTGCTGAAGATTCGGATTCATTCGCTTGCTTGTCTCGGGAGCACGAGCGTGGGGGCGATGGCCCCGGATTCGGAGGTCTTCGCCACGGGGCCGCGGGCCCTAGTCCATGAGTTCGAGGTCGAGTTCTTGTACCGCCCGCTCCAGGCGCGGTTCCTTGCGATACAGCGACTTGAGCGTGTCGGCGCGGACGTCTTCGCGGTCGATGCGCGCGGGCGGCTCCGAGGACGATCCGGGGAGCGCCAGACGGACCGGCAGAGCCCGTCCCAGATACGGCATGAGCCCCCGTCGGATCTCGTCCTGTACCGACGCCTCCTGGAGACGCTCCAGGGCCGGCCCCGGAGGAGGCTCGATCTCCAGCGCGCCGTCGTGCTCGCGCACGCTGGCGGACCGCAGAAAGGCCCTCATCCCCCTGGGTACGTCCTTCCCCCCATCGAGCCACCGGGCCCAGGCCACGTCCACGGAGTGGGTCTCCACCTCCGCCGTGACCGGGGCAGATGGAGCGTCAGTCGCGCCCTCCCCCGCGGAAGGAGGAGGCGTGGCGGCCTCCGGCGACGGAGATCGAGGCCCCGGAGCGCTCCTGCGCGCCGATCGGGAGGCACCCAGGTCCAGCCTCGGCTGGCCGTCGGGGAGCGCCTCGTCGGAGGAGGAGCCGCCTTCCCCGTCCGGACCCTCGGCTGTGGAATCCGGTCCCTCCTTCCCTCGCGGGACCGCCGGCTCGCCGGGGGCGCGTGCGCCGCTCCCACCACCGGATGCGCCGGCACTCCCGTCCGGTGGAGGTGCGCCGCCGAGGGCACGGAGGAGCGATTCGAGCTCCACGGTGCGGTCCAGATAGCTCATCCGGAGAAGGAGCATCTCGATGAGGACCCGGGGGTTCGCGCTCCGGCGCAGGCTGCCGTTGCTCTCCAGCTCGGCTGCCGCGGCCAGCATCCGGACCAGGTCGCCGGGGGAGAAGCGTTGGGCCCGGGCCGCCAACCCCTCGCGCACGTCGTCCCGGAGGTCCAGAGGCGCCTCCGGGGAGAGCTTGAGCCTCAGCACGGCGCGCAGAGCATCCATGAGCCCGTGGTAGAACTCCACCAGGTCGTAGCCGTCGTCCAGGAGCGACTCCACCAGCGAGAACACCTCTCCGTGGCGGCCGTCGGCCAGGACGTCCAGCACCTCGACGTAGCGCTCTTCCTCCACGAGTCCCAACACGCGACGCACTGCCTCTGCGTCCACCTCGCCGCCGGTGAGGGCCAGGACCTGATCGAGGATGGAAAGCCCGTCCCGCATCCCGCCATCGGCCTTCCGGGCGATGAGTCGGAGCGCGTCCTCCGGCGCCCCCTGGCCCTCCCGCTCCAGGACCGTCTGGAGCCGAGACACGATGTCCGACACGCCGATGCGCCGGAAGTCGAATCGCTGGCACCGGGAGAGGATGGGCGAGGCCGACTGCTGGATCTTCTGTGGCTCGGTGGTGGCGAACACGAAGATGACGCGTGGGGGCGGCTCCTCCAGGATCTTGAGGAGGGCGTTCCATGCCTCCCGCGTCAGCATGTGGGCCTCGTCCACGATGTAGATCTTGTACCGGTCCTCCTCCGAGGGCGCGTACATGGCGCGCTCCCGCAGGTCGCGCGCGTCGTCCACACCCCGGTTGGAGGCCGCATCGATCTCCACCACGTCCAGCGCCGTATGCCCTCCCCAGATGCGCGTGCAGCTCTCGCATGTCCCGCACGGCTCCCCCTCGGGGGTCCGGTTGGGGCAATTGAGGGCCATGGCCAGGACCCGGGCCAGGGTGGTTTTTCCCACGCCACGGGGGCCGCAGAACAGATACGCGTGGCCCACGCGTCCGCCGGCAACCGCGCGCCGGAGCGTCTCGGACACGTGCTCCTGGACGGCCACGTCGGCAAACGTGCGAGGGCGGTACTTCCGGGCGAGGGCGGTGTGGGACAAGGGCTTCCGAGGGATCAGCGGATGACCGGGGTCAAAAAAAATGCCCCAGGCGACCCGCAGCAACGATCACCACACTTACCGCTGCTACCTGCGGGGTCCTGACGGGATTCGTGGGCTTTCGTCCTACGGACCTGGGGCACATCGCAAGCTACCGGGGCGCCCGTTCGAGGTCAACGGGAGCCGGCACCCCGCAGCCCCCACGAGCCGGGTCCCCGACCTGGGTGCCGGAGGCCCCGTCCCCCCGCTCGTCAGGTCCACCCCGGCCGCCACGCGTCCTCCACGTGCTCGATCCCCACGACCCGTCGGTCCGGCTGAACAACGATGGCCACCGCGTCGAAGCGCACGCTCACGCCCTCCATGGCGTGGCGCGCCAGGAAGTGCGTGGCCACGGCCTCGATCTCCCGGCGCTTCAGGGCGGTGATGGCCTCCTGGGGAGCGCCGAACCCCGAACCGGCACGGGTCTTCACCTCCACGAAGGCCACCAGGTTCCGACGCCGGACCACCAGATCCACTTCCCGGCGGCCGAAGCGGTAGTTGCGCGCCAGGACGGTCCATCCCCGCTCCCGGAGGAACCGCTCCGCCCGGGCTTCCCCCCACCGCCCCAGGGCGTGGGCCGCGTTCTCCGCCTCGTGTGCCATGCGGGAAAGGTGGCCCCCTGCCCGGGGCACCCGAATGGTGCCATGGGACGTCCGACGTGCCCGGAGCCCCCCCGGAGGCTACAGCAGGACCTGCTCGGGAAGCGGTTCGACCAGGGTCCGGCCGATGGCCTCCGCGATGACCCGGATCTGGTCCATGAGCTCGGAGAACTGCTCCGGATACAGGGACTGGGCACCGTCGGACAGCGCCCGGGTCGGGTCGGGGTGGACCTCCACCAGGATCCCGTCGGCGCCGGCCGCCACCGCGGCCCGCGCCATGGGGGTCACCTTGGAGCGGATCCCGGTCCCGTGGCTGGGATCGGCCAGGATCGGCAGGTGCGAAAGGGACTTCACCACGGGAATGGCCGTGAGGTCCAGGATGTTGCGGGTGTGGGTGTCGAAGCCCCGCACCCCACGCTCGCACAGGATGACGTCTTCGTTGCCCTCGGCCAGGACGTACTCCGCCGCCAGAAGGAGCTCGTCGATGGTGGCCGCCATACCCCGCTTCAGGAGCACGGGCTTGCCCAGTCGACCGGCGCGGCGCAGGAGGGGGTAGTTCTGCATGTTGCGGGCACCGATCTGGATGATGTCGGCATGCTCCGCCACCAGCTCGGCCCCCTCGGGATCCAACGCCTCGGTGACGATCATCATCCCGGTGGCGTCCCGGGCCTTGGCGAGCAGCTTCAGCCCTTCGAGCCCCAGCCCCTGGAACGAATAGGGCGAGGTGCGGGGCTTGAACGCTCCGGCCCGGAGCACCCTGACCCCCATGGGCTTGAGCTGATGGGCGATATCCATGATCTGCCCTTCACTCTCCACGGAGCAGGGCCCCGCCATCACCACCACCTCGCTACCCCCCACCGCTGTTCCGTTGGGGAGACGGACGACGGTGTCCTCCTCGCGCCACTCCCTCGACACCTGCTTGTACGGTTGGGTGACGGGGATCACCTCGAGGACACCCTCGAGACCCTCCAGGCGTCCCGAATCCACGCGCCCGTCGTTGCCAATGAGCCCGACCGCAGTCCTCTGGCCGCCGGGAATGGGACGGGCGTCGTAGCCCATGTCCTTGATCACGTCCACCACGTGCTGGATGTCTTCCGCGGCGGCGTTGTGCTTCATCACGACCAGCATGGGACCTGCAGCTCGTTTCAGGAGTCGAGGCCGGCTTCCTCCGGCGCCGGCAAACAGACTCTAATGCTAAACGAGGCACGCCAATGGGTCCACGGGCGGACCCATGCCGCCGCGTCCCTTCGCGCCGGATTCAGCGCCGCAGGGCCTCCACGGGGTCCACGCGCGCGGCGCTGCGGGCCGGCAGGTAGGCGGCGACGCCGGAGACGGCCAGGAGCACCAGCACGCTCCCCCCGAAGGTCGCGAGGTCCAGGGGCCCCACGCCGAAGAGCGCGCCCCCCAGCCTCGGGGCCCCCAGCCAGGCCAGGCCCAGGCCCGCCAACAGGCCCAGCGTCAC
>JASFRY010000263.1:0-6417 GCA_050114675.1 Gemmatimonadota bacterium
CCCGTCCAGCCCGACGACCACGGCCACACGACCCATCTCACCACCGCCGACGGCCACGGGATGTTCGTCTCCCTCACCCAGACGCTGGGACCCAACATGGGCTCGAGCGTGGTGACGCCCGGGCTCGGCTTCCTCTACGCCGCCACCCTGGGCGGCTACCTGGGCCGGGTGGAAGGGGGCGAGCGGGCCCGCTCCAACATCTCCCCCACCGTGGTCCTCAAGGACGGGGAGCCGGTCCTCGTCCTGGGCGCCGCCGGCGGGGGACGCATCCCACCGGGCATCGTCCAGGTGATCTCCCGCATCGTGGACGACGGCATGACCCTGGCGGACGCCCTGGCCGCGCCCCGGGTCTACATGGCCGGCGAGACCCTGGAGGCAGAGACGACCCCGGGCTTCGGCTGGACACCCGAGCAGGTGGACGAGATGCGCGCCCTGGGCCTCCAGGTCCGGGACAACCCGGGCTTCGGATCGTTCTCCCGGGTCCACGCCGTCCAGTACGACCCGGCCACCCGCACGTGGATCGGCGGGGCCGACCCGGACTGGGAAGGGAGCGCCCAGGCGCCGGCGCCCCGCTTCATGAAGGCGGCAGGCGCCCGGGAAGGGGCGCCCTCCCCGCCTGGGGGAGGCCCCGGGCGGTAGCGCAGCACCGGCGCGTCCCGGGGGAAGGCAGCGCACCTCCTCTCCCGGGACGCGCCGGCTCGAGCAGTGGGCCGGGCCGCACTCCGTCCCCCTCCGAAACTCCCGTTCCCGAGCCGCCGTAGGGCGCATCAGCCGCACCGACGACGACGTGAGGACGGGAGGATTCTCTTGGACGGGCTCATTCACCAGCTGCGCTACACGTTCCGCAAGCTCCTGCGGGCCCCACTCTTCAGCACGGTTGCGATCCTCACTTTGGCCGTGGGCATCGGAGCCAACGCAGCCATCTTCAGCGTGGTGGACGGGGTGCTTCTCAAGCCTCTCCCCTTCAAGGACCCCGAGTCGCTGGTGGGCGTCTGGCACAGCGCCCCGGGGCTCGGCTTCCCCGAGGTCAACCAGTCGCCGGCGCTCCACTTCACCTATGTGGACGAGAACCGGACGTTCGAGTCCGTGGGGATGTGGAAGCAGGGGGAGGTGTCGGTCACGGGCCTGGAGGAGCCGGAACGGGTACCGAGCATGCAGGTGACGTTCCAGGTCCTGCCCATGCTGGGGATCCAACCCATCTTCGGGCGCGACTTCACCAAGGAGGACGACTCGCCGGGCACCCCCGAGACGGTGATCCTGAGCTACGGCTACTGGCAGAGCCACTTCGGCGGCGACCGGAGCGTCCTGGGGCGGACCCTCACCATCAGCGGGACGCCCCGGGAGATCATCGGCGTCCTCCCCGAGAGCGTGCACTTCCTGCGCTTCGATCCGGAGGTCTACCTGCCGTTCCGCTTCGACCGCACGAAGGTCTTCGTAGGCAACTTCAGCTACCAGGCCATGGGACGCCTGCGGCCCGGCGTCACCCTGGCCCAGGCCAACGCCGACATCGAGCGCATGATCCCCATGGCGGTGGAGCGCTTCCCCGGCGGCATCACACAGAGCATGCTGGACCAGGCCAAGTTCGCGGCCAACGTCCGGCCGCTGAAGCAGGACGTGGTGGGGGACGTGGGCAAGGTGCTCTGGGTCCTGCTGGGGACGGTGGCCATCGTGCTCCTCATCGCGTGCGCCAACGTGGCCAACCTCTTCCTGGTCCGGGCCGAGGGGCGGCAGCGCGAGCTGGCGGTGCGCACGGCCATGGGGGCGGGACGCGGACAGATCACCGGTCAGCTTCTCCTGGAGAGCCTGGTCCTGGGCGTGGTCAGCGGCGTCGTCGGGCTGGCACTCGCTTTCGGTGGGCTCAAGCTCCTGGTGGCCCTGGGCCCCGAGAGCCTCCCCCGCCTGAGCGAGATCGGCATCAACTGGACGGTGCTGGGCTTCACGCTGGGCGTGTCGGTTCTGGCCGGCGCCCTCTTCGGGCTCTTCCCGGCGCTCCGCTTCGGGACCTCCAACCTGGTGACGTCCCTCAAGGAGGGCGGACGCGGCGGGAGCGCGGGCAAGGAACGGCATCTGGCCCGCAACGCGCTGGTGGTGGCCCAGATGGCCCTCGCCCTGGTCCTCCTGGCCGGCTCAGGCCTCATGATCCGCAGCTTCCAGGCGCTGCGCTCGGCGAACCCTGGCTTCACCGATCCCGACCAGGTGCTGACGTTCCGGGTCAGCATCCCCGAGGCCGAGGTGAAGGACCCGGTCGTCATGGCCGAGACGCACCAGGAGATCCTGCGTCGCGTCCAGGCCCTCCCCGGCGTGGCGTCGGCGGCACTGGCGTCGTCGGTGACCATGGACGGATGGGACAGCAACGACCCCCTGGAGAGCGAAGACCATCCGGCCGAGCCCGGGCAGCTCCCGCCCATCCGGCGCTATAAGTTCATCGGGCCCGGCTACTTCTCCACCATGGGGAACACGATCCTGGCCGGGCGTGACCTGACCTGGCAGGACATCCACGACCGGGCCAAGGTGGTGGTGCTGTCCGAAGCCCTGGCCCGGGCCGAGTTCGGGGACCCGGCCAAGGCCGTGGGCAAGCGCGTCCGCCAGGCCGGCATCGGCGAGGGGAACCCCTGGTACCAGGTGGTGGGCGTGGCCGGCGACGTGCGCGACGACGGGATGGGCAAGGACCCGGTCCCCGTCGTCTACTGGCCCCAGGTGGTGGAGGATTTCTGGGAGGAGCAAGGGCCCGTGGCCCAGCGCTCCATGGCCTACGCCGTGCGCGTGACCAACGGCAACCCCAACGCGCTGCTGCCCGAGGTCCGGAAGGCGGTGTGGTCGGTGAACTCCAATCTACCCCTGGCGCGGGTCCAGACGCTGAAGGAGCTGGCCAGCAGCTCCATGGCCCAGACCACGTTCACCCTCATCATGCTGGGCATCGCCGCGGCCGTGGCCCTCTTCCTCGGGGCCGTGGGCATCTACGGGGTCATCTCCTACGTGGTGTCGCAACGCACCCGGGAGATCGGCGTGCGCATGGCCATGGGCGCCGAAAGCGCCGACGTCAGCCGGATGGTCTTGCGCCAGGCCGGCGTGCTCGCGGCGATGGGGGTCGTCGTCGGTCTCGTGGCCGCCGGAGGGCTCACCCGGCTCATGGCCTCGCTCCTCTACGGCGTGAGCCCCATGGACCCCGTGACCTTCGGGGCCGTGGCGGCCGCGCTCGCCGTCATCGCTCTGGTGGCGAGCTGGGTGCCGGCGTGGCGGGCCTCGCGCGTGGATCCGGTGGTGGCGCTCCGCTTCGAGTAGCCTTGGTAGCCCGTGGCGGCCCGTCGACGCGCCGCGGGCGGCCTCGCGCGCCCCGTGCGCGACACGCACGGGGAGGGCACGACGCACACAGGCTCCGGGGAAGCCCTTCCCCGGAGCCTGCGGGCCGCGACGCGCCGTGCCCCGTCCTCCCCCGTCCACACTTCCTGGCTGCGCCGGTGCCTGTCCGACGTGCGTCGTCGGCCCCCCACACCACTCCACCCTCTTGTCCGATGAGACGGCCCCGGGAGGCGAAAGGTTGCGTCGAGGCCACGACGCGGCGCGCCCCGGCGATCGCGGGCGACGCGGCCGCGCGTCCCCGGGCAGAGACGCTCCCCCCGGGATGAAGGGCTTGAAGGGAGGGGCCGTATCTGATATGTCCACCCCATGGAGCCCTCGATGCACGCCGTGACCTCGACGCCCCCCCGGCAGCTCACCGACGCGGCCACGGGATACTGGAGCCGGATCTTCCCGACCCTGTGGAGCGCGGTGGCCGCAGTGGTGGTGGCCGCCATCTGGCTCGACGTCCTGGGCGACGGTACGACGCCCGCCGCCCTCCGCTGGACGGCCGTGGTGCTCTGGGGCGGCCTGTCCGCCTTCTTCTTCCACGTCTTCGGCAGCTTCAAGCACGTGTGGCTCGTCGGCGACGAGCTCGTCCTGGGCGACCTGCACGCGGGCACACGCGTGGACCTGCGCGACGTCGACTCGGTGAAGGAGAGCCGCTTTCAGCAGGTCAAGACCGTGACGCTCAAGCTCCGGCGGCCCACGCCGGAGGGGGACACCATCCGCTTCATCCCGCGGGGGATCTCCACGTTCATGGTTCCCTGGATGTCCAGCCCCGTGGCCGCTGAGCTCCGGGAACGCACCCGGGAGCTCTCCGGCAAGGCTTCCCCCCGAATCGCAGACCGCTGACCGGAGAGCACCGCGATCCAGTGGGCGTCGCGGGCCCGTCACCACCCTAGGGAATGGGTCTCTTGCTGATCTGCAGGTCCCAGCCGTCCGGGTCCAGGATGTGGTAGGAGTCGTAGTCCATGTCCGGCGGCCCCTGGTCCCGCCGGGGATCCAGGCCACGGCGCTCCAGCTCCTCGCGGACGGCGTCGGTGTCGAAGGACTCCAGGCTCCACGCGATGTGGTCGATGACCCCGGTGGTGGGGGTGCCCCCGGGCCGCCGCGGCGGCAGAGAGACGGGCTGCCGCGCGTTGCGGATGATGATGTCGCCCACGTCCCCGATGCGGAGCGTGGCCTGCTGCTCTCCGTCGTCGTCCTCGACCCTCCACCCCATGAGCCCGGCATAGAAATCCCGGCTCCGCCCGTAGTCGGACACCGAGTAGGAGATGTGGTCCAGGTGCGCGGTACGGAAGGGCGCTTCGGCGCCTGCGGTGGGCGCGGCCGACGCGGGCGCGGCTGCCCGCAGGGCGTGGGCGCCCGTGGCTGCGAGGGCCAGGCTCTGGATGAGCTGGCGACGGTTCATGTGCCCCTGCTCGAAGGCCTGCAGCAGGCGGGCGATGACGGATTCCATGGGAGGGTCCTCCTGGCAGCGGTGCGTCGGTGGGACGGTCCATCGCCCCACGAACGGGGCGGAGCACGGTGGGGCGCCGCACCGCGCCGGTCAAGCGCGGTACCTTGACCGTGGGCCTCGCCACCGCGCTCTTCGGGGCATGAGCGACGACAACGGCAGCAAGGGCATGGGCTTCTGGTCCGTCACCTCCATCGGCGTCGGCGGGATGGTGGGGGGCGGCATCTTCGCGGTCCTCGGGCTGTCTGTACAGCTGGCGAAGGGCGGAGCCCCGGTGGCTTTCGCCGTAGCCGGCGTCGTGGCCCTGGTCACGGCGTATTCCTACACCCGCCTCTCGGTCTCCAGCCCCAGCAAAGGTGGCACCGTGTCCTTCCTGGACCGGGCCTTCGGACCGGGCATGCTGACCGGAAGCGCCAACATCCTCCTCTGGATCAGCTACATCGTCATGCTGGCGCTGTACGCCTACGCCTTCGGCAGCTACGGGGCCGAGCTGATCCCCGGGGGCGGCACTTCGTTCTGGCGCCACGTCCTCATCTCGGGCGTCCTGGTCCTCATCACCGGGCTCAACCTCCTGAGCGCCAAGCTCGTGGGGGAGGCCGAGGACTTCATCGTCGGCATCAAGGTGGCCATCCTCCTTCTCTTCATCGCGGTGGGGCTGTGGGGCGTGGACACCTCAGCCGTCTCCCCGTCGGCGTGGGCGCCGCCGCTCCAGCTGGTGGCCGGAGGGATGATCATCTTCCTGGCGTACGAAGGCTTCGAGCTGATCGCCAACGCCGCCGAGGACGTGGCCGATCCGGAGCGAACGCTCCCCCGGGCCTTCTATACGTCGGTGGGCTTCGTACTGGTGCTGTACGTCCTCGTGGCCCTGGTCACCGTGGGCACCCTGCCCCTGGAGAAGATCGCCGAAGCCCGGGACTACGCCCTGGCCGCGGCCGCCAGGCCGTTCCTGGGCGACGCGGGGCGGATCCTGGTGGCGGTCGCCGCCGTTCTCTCCACGGCGTCGGCCATCAACGCCACGCTCTACGGCGCGGCGCGGCTCAGCTACATCATCGCCAAGGACGGGGAGCTCCCGAAGGTGCTGGAGCGCAACATCTGGAACCGCCCCCTGGAGGGGCTCCTCATCACCGCGGTGGCGGCGCTCCTCCTGGCCAACCTGGTGGACCTGTCCAGCATGTCCACCATGGGCTCGGCGGGCTTCCTTCTCATCTTCGCCGGCGTGAACGCCGCCAACGCGAAGCTGGCGTCGGAGACCGGCAGCCGACGCTGGATCTCCCTCGCCGGCGCCGTGCTCTGCCTCCTGGCCCTCCTGGTCCTGCTCGGCCAGACGTGGCGCACCTCACCGGCACGCCTGGGGATCCTGGGCGGCATGGCGGCCCTGGCCCTGGCGGTGGAGGGAGCCTACCGCCTCTTCGGATCCCGGTCCCGTTGACCCGCCGAGCCACTTCCGGATAGGTTCCGCGCTCCCTCCCGTCTGACTCGATCCTCCTGGTCAGGACGCACTGCCCATGGACCCCGTCATCATCCAGGGAGGTATGGGCGTCGGCATCTCCGGCTGGCGTCTGGCCCGTGCCGTCTCCTCTCGTGGTCAGCTCGGTGTCGTCTCTGGAACGGCACTGGACAGC
>JASFRY010000264.1:0-6413 GCA_050114675.1 Gemmatimonadota bacterium
CACGGCCAACGAAGCCACGTGACCGGCGCACCGGCAATCCGAATCCCCGGCCGGACCATGACCGACCCGAGACGAGAGGCCGGCGCCCACGGGTGGCCGCGCCGGCATCGTCCCGGCGAGGGGGGCCTACCTCGTCACGTCCTGGAGGATCTGACGGAATTGCTCCAGGGGGAGCGCGCCCTGCACCATCTTCCCGTTGATGAAGAAGGTGGGCGTGGAGCGGACCCCCGTCTTCTCGGCGAGGGCGTTGGCCGCGGTGACACGGTCGGCGGAGCGTGCATCGTCATAGCACGCAGCGAAGGCCGCGCCGTCGGCTCCCGACGCCTCGGCGTAGCTCCTGAACAGCCCTTCGGGATCCCGGGAGCCCTTCCACTCGTCCTGCCGGGCGAAGAGAGCGTCGTGCATCTTCCAGAAGGCGTCCTCGCCCTGCTCGGCCACGCAGGTCGACGCACGCATGGCCTCGCTCCCGTTGGGGAACATCCCCAGCACGAAGGGCACGAAGCGCCAGCGCACCTTCCCCGTCTCCACGAACTCCTTCCTCAGCGCCGGGAAGGTGTTGCGCTCGAACTGCCCGCAGTAGGGACACCCGAAGTCGCTGAACTCCACCACGGTGGCCTGGGCGCTGGGCGCGGCCAGCTCGTGGTAGAGCTCGGCGAGGGGCACGTCGGGCACCGGCGCGCCGGCCGCGCCCATCACCGGATCGGGCCCGTCTCCGGCGCCGGCGGGGCGTGGCGAGGGCGCGGTGGCGAAGACGACGAAGAGCCCGGCGGGCACGGCCAGCCGGATCGCGGGATGGATCATCATGCTCCCACCTCCAGGTGCACGAGTTGCCCCAGGCCGGCGAAGAACTGCGAAAGCACGGTGAAGCGGCCGGTGATCATGAGAATGCCCACCAGAACGAGGAAGGCGCCGGTGACACGCTCCACCGCTCCCAGCCAGCGCCGGATGCCCCGGGTCCCGGCCAGGAACCAGTTGAGGCCCACGGCGGCCACGAAGAAGGGGAGACCCAACCCCAGGGCGTAGACCGCCAGGAGCAGGGTGCCGCGCAACATGGTGGTCTCCAGGCTGGCGTAGAGCAGAATGGTGGCCAGCACGGGCCCGATGCACGGCGTCCAGCCGGCGCCGAAGGCGGCACCGGCGACCACCGAGCCCACCTTGCCCGCAGGCTTGGCGGCCAGATGGACACGTCGCTCCTGCATGAGCGCAGGGATGCGGACGATCCCCAGCATGTAGAGCCCGAAGACCAGGACCACGATGCCGCCCACCTCCTGGAGCAGGGGCAGCGCGCGGGTGAGCATGCCGCCCACCGCGGTAGCGCTCGCCCCCAGGGAGACGAAGAGCGCCGAGAAGCCCAGGATGAAGAGCCCCGAGTGGACCGCCGCCTGACGGCGGGCGGCAGCGCTGTCGCCTCCCTGGAGCTCCTCCAGCGTCAGCCCGGTGACGTACGACACGTAGCTGGGCACGATGGGGAGCACACAGGGCGACAGGAACGAGAGAAGTCCCGCCCCGAAGGCGAGTCCCAGGGAGATGGAGCCCGGGTCGCTCATGGTCCGTCGCTCTCGGCCAGGAGCTGATCCACCGCCTTTCGCAGCGTCCCCTCACTGAAGACGCCCGCCACCATCTGGCGCACCCGGCCCTGCCGGTCCAAGAGGAAGGATTGGGGCAGGGCGTTCACGCCGCCGTACTGCAGGCGCACCTGGTCGGTGGCCATGGCCACGGGATAGGTGATGCCGTTCTGCTGGACGAAGGGCTCCACGACGCCGGCGCCACCCACGTCGGTGGCCAGCCCCACCACGGTGAACCCCCGGCCACGGTAGTCCCGGTAGACCGATTCGAAGCCCGGCATCTCCAGGCGGCACGGCGGACACCATGTGGCCCAGAAGTTGACCAGGACCACGTTTCCGCGGAGGTCGTCGAGGCGGACCTTGTCCCCTTCGAGGGTCCGGAGGGAGAAGGAGGGCGCCACCTCGTTCTGAGCGACGCGGGCCACGGCCTGGGCGGGCCGGTAGTGCCACGCGATGGCGCCGATGGCCAGCACCCAGAGGGTGATCTCCAGGCGGCGAAACCACCGCCACTGCGCTTGTGTCATGGTTCGTGCGTCCGGTTTCAGGAGCCCTTGCACGGGCTCCGTGACTGCACCGGGAGGGTCGCCTGTCTGCTAGAACATATGAATATATGGAACTCTTTATGTTACGCCAGTGGGGAAAGACCCGACACGGGTGTCCTGCATCGGACCTTCCGCCAGGCCGGCCCTGGCGCCCATGACCGCCGATCCGTGGGGGCCGCCCACAGCGGTGCTCCCGGGAGAAGTCAACCGCACGTGGGACGAGAGGAGGACCGGCGGTGTCTTCTCCTGTGCGTCAGAGCGTAGTCGCCGGCTCCAGGTCCTCGAGCTCGGCGGCGTTCAGCGCCTCCTCGATCATGAGCGGACGCTCCTTGGGGTCGGCCCACCGTCGACGCCCTTCCTCGGGCAGCCTGTCCAGCGGGTCGTAGTAGAGGTACACCCGGTCCTCGTGAACGCTGGGGCTCCGATAGACGCTGATCCCCGTGACTTCGTCGTAGTGGTCGTAGGAATGGACGTCCCTCTTGCCGCCGCCGCCCGGGGCGTCGGTGACGAAGGTGGGCGTGTTGAACCCCGCGGTGGTGCCCCGCACGTGCCGTTCCAGCTCCACCGTGTCGGCAATGCGCGTACGCAGCTCCTCCACGCCCATGACCATGTCGTGCTGGTAGACGTAGTAGGGTTGGACGTTGATGTACGACAGTCGGCGGACCAGGCGGATCATGTCGTCCACGTCGTCGTTCACGCCCCGGATGAGCACGCTCTGGTTGCGGACCTTCACCCCTCGCTCGAAGAGGTGGTTCATGGCCTGGCGCGTGATGTCGGTGATCTCGTTGGCCGAGTTGAAGTGGGTGTGGATCACCACCTCCTTGTGGAGCGTACGGCCCTTGTCGCTCAGCCCGACGAGGGTGTCGGTCCAGTCCCCATCGGACAGGATCTTCATGGGCATGACCGCCGGTCCCTTGGTGGCGAAGCGGATGCGACGGATGTGGGGAATGGCGAGGAGCATCTCGCCGATGTAGCGGATGCGCTTGTGGGGGAGCATGTAGGTATCGCCCCCACTCACCACCACGTCCTCGATCTCGGGTCGCGAGGCCAGGTACGCGAAGGCCTTCTCCCACCGGGCCACCGCCGGCTTGTAGGCTACCTTCTCCACCTGGTCGGTGTCGGTGCCGATGGCGTAGCTGCGCGTGCAGAACCGGCAGTACACGGGACACACGTCGAGGGGAAGGAAGAGCACCTTGTCCTGATAGCGGTGCACCAGCCCGGGCGTCGGCGAGTCGTTCTGCTCGTGAAGCGAGTCCAGGGTCAGCGCCGGATGGTCCGGAAGCCGGGTGGAGGCCACCGGTACGAACTGGGTCCGGAGGGGATCCTCGTAGGGGTTGTCCCAGTCGATGAGGCTCAGGATGTAGGGCGACAGGCGCATGGCCATGGGCGCCAGGCGCATCCCTTCCTCCACGTCGTCCAGGAAGCTGTCGGGCGCCAGGCCCCGGAGGAGGTCGTTCAGGTCCTGCACGCTCCGGGCGCTGTTGCGGTTCTGGAACTTGAAGTCCATGAACTCGTCCCGCGTGACGTGGCGGAACGCCGGGATCTTCTTCCAGAACTCCCCGTCCTTCAGCTCCCGGTGTGCCAGCTCCTCGCGCTCCACCGGCTCCTTCAGGGGCTCGGGGATGGGCGTGTCGCCGATCTCCTGGATGCGGCTGATCCCGGAGATGGAAGAGGGCAGGTCCGCCACGGTCTCGGCCGGGGCGTCGTCTATTTCGAGAAGCTCTACGGAGGGGTCCAGGGTGGTCGAGTTGCTCATCTATCATGTCCTCTCGGGTTCTGTCAGCAGCTTGTACCACACGTTCATGCTCTCGATGGTGCCGCCGATCTGGGTATTGTTGACGAGGGTGCCGCCGTACCGGTAGCCACGGCGGGCGAAGGTGATGTTCATCCCGAACGACGCGGCGCGCGCGATGGTGTACGCGACCCGGAGTCCGTCGGCTCGGGCGTGGTGATCCATGAGGGCCAGCAGGCCGGTAGCCAGTCCTCGGCCCCGTTGCGAGGGCAGGGTTGCGAAGTCGGTCATCTCCACGACGCCGGGCGCTCCGCCGGGCTCCATGGAGGACGCGGCCACCAGGGCGCCGTCCTCCGTGGCCAGGAAGAAGCGCGTGCCGCGGGACATCTCCCGACGGAGGTGCGCCGCCTCGTCGATGGGAAAGGGATAGCTCTCGAAGACCGAGGCGTAGCAGTCCGCCAGCGCCTCGGCATCGGCGGGGCCGGCTTCACGGAGCCGCACGCCGGCGACGAGGGACGGGGGGGCGCCGTCCCGTGGCGGAACCGCACCGTCCACACGCTCCTCGAGCCCGGCGTCCAGCGCGGTGCGGATCACCTCCGACACTTCCTGCTCCCGGGGGTCGGTGATCCGGGTCCGATCCAGAAAGCGCCCCATGAAGACGCCGGTCTCCTCGGGTCCGTAGAAGCGCGGCACCACGGCTTCGGCCCGGTATCCCCGCAGCGCGAAGACGCCGAAGTCCGACGCGCGAGCCTTCACCACGACCTTGCCGTAGCCCTCCTTGAGGGCCAGCGCGTCGACACGGTCCAGGACGGGCGCGACGGGATCCGCGTCCAGCTGCATGACGTAGACCCGGTCGCTGGCCGGCCCGTGCTGCACCACGGCGCCGTCGAGCTCGAGGACGGTGTCAGGCAAGGGAAGCCTCCTCCTCACCCACCGCCTCGGTGTCCAGAAGCGATACGGGGACGAAGACCAGCGCCGACACCAGGATCCCCCAGAAGCTGTCATCCAGCCCCAGCGGAGGTGGCGTTCCCGCCACGAGGAGGCCCAGCGTGGTGCTGCCGCCGGTGATCATCCCCCAGAAGGCGCCCCGCGCGGTGGCCCGTGGCCAGAAATATGCACCCAGCGTCGGAATGAAGAGGCCCGCCACCAGGAAGGAGTAAGCCTGGAGGATGGCGTCCAGGACCATGGTGAACTGCGCCGCGATGAGGATGGCGGCTACGCCGAGGAGCAGGGTGGTCACCTGGGATGCGCGCACCAGGGCACGCTCGCCCACTTTCCACGGGCTCCGCTGAATGATGTCGCTCACCACGTTGCCCGAGGAGGCGATGATGCAGCTGTCGGCCGTGGACATGATGGCCGAGAAGTAGCTGGCCACCACGATGCCGGCGATGCCCGCCGGCAGCACTTCCGTGAGGAGACGTGGCACGCCCAGCTCGGCGTCGATGCCGGGGAACAGCACACGGGACATCATGCCCAGCCCCACCCCGGCGAAGGCCATGGCCGGATACTCGAAGAGGCCCGCGATGAACCACGCCTTCTGGGCATCGCGGGTCGATCGGGTGGCGAACATCCGCTGGTAGAGGGTCATGGCCACCACCCATATGGGCGCGATGGTGATGAACCAGTTGATGAAGGTCAGCGGATGGAGGTGGATCAGGGAGAAGTAGCTGCCCGGCAGCGCCTGCCGCAGCCCCGACCACCCGCCCACGTCCCAAAGCGTGAACGGAATGGCGAAGGCCACCAGGCCCACCATGAGCACGATCCACTGGATCGTATCGGTATAGATGACCGCCTTGAGGCCACCCAGCACCGTATAGGCCACGATGACGGACCCGATGATGATGGTGGCGAACGTCGTCTGGCTCATGCCGCTCGGGGCCCAGTCGATCATGGAGCCCGACATGAGCTTGGCGCCGGCCAGGATCTGGCCGCTGGTGAAGCCCAGGTATCCCAGGGCGGAGATCACGGCGGCGACCAGGGCGACCCGCCCGTCGTACCGGAAGCGGAGGAAGTCGGGATAGGTCATCATCCCGTGCGCCACGTCGACCTTCTTCAGCCTGGGGATGATGAGCACCGCCGACGTCCAGGCACCCACCAGCCCGGTGAAGAGAAGCCAGCTGCCCGAGAGCCCCATCATGTAGCCCAGGCCCCCGAGCCCGATGGAGAAGCCGCCGCCCACGTCGGTGGCAGCCACCGACAGCCCCACGTGGGTGGGCGAGATGGAGCGCCCCCCGACGAAGTAGTCCTCGGCGGTCTCGTTCCTGCGGTGGAAGTAGTAGCCCACCGCCACCACGCCCAGCATGTAGAGGGCGAAGATGGTGTAGTCGATCCAGGTCATGGGCTGGAGCCGGGCGTGCGCTTCGGATCAGTCCTCCAGGGAGGGGAGGACTGGCGCCTCAGAGGCCTCCGTCTCGGAAACGAGCGTGAGTCCGGCTCACGATGCCGGAAGAGCAGTTGCCGCGCCCGGCGTATCGGGGTGACGTCCACGGGAGGACGCGCCCGGACGAGGAGGGTTCCGGTGGGTGCGGCAGGGACGACTGCTGCGGTCGTCGATAGATGGGTATATGCCCCTAG
>JASFRY010000265.1:0-6411 GCA_050114675.1 Gemmatimonadota bacterium
ACTCCCTCCTGGAGGCGTCGGCAGAGGCGGATGCGTACTTCGACGAGCTGGCCGACCGGGCGGGCATCACCCACGGGGACGACGTGCCCCCGCCCGGGCGACAGCCGGAAGAGCCGGACATGGAGGGGCGCCGTGTGGGGGCCTACGAGCTCGGGGCCCTCCTGGGCCGAGGCGGCATGGGCGCCGTGTACATGGCCCGCCGCGCCGACGGTCAGTTCGAGCTCACGGCGGCGCTCAAGCTCCTCCCCGTAGGCGCAGCCACGCCCCAGGCCCACCGCCGCTTCCTCGACGAGCGCCGCATCCTGGCGCGTCTGGAGCACCCCAACATCGCCCGGCTCTACGACGGGGGCGTCACCGACGACGGCACGCCCTATTTCGTCATGGAGTACGTGGACGGGCTCCCGCTCCTGGAGTACTGCCGCCGCCAGCAGTTGGGGCTCGACGAGCGCATCCGCCTCTTCCTGAACGTGTGCGACGCCGTCTCCTTCGCCCACCGTAAGCTGGTGGTCCACCGCGACCTGAAGCCCAACAACATCATGGTCACCGCCGAAGGGCAGGTGAAGCTGCTGGACTTCGGCATCGCGCGCCTCATGGAGCCGGGCGAGGGCTCGGCCACCGCCACGGCGCTCGGTGGCCGCCTCATGACCCCCCGCTACGCCAGCCCCGAACAGCTCGCCGGGGAGCCGGTCACGACCTCGTCGGACCTCTACACGCTGGGTGTCATCTTCCACGAGCTCATCATCGGGGCCTCTCCCTACGAGATCTCGGACGGGAAGCCCACCATCGTGGACGCCATCCGGCGCCAGGCGGTGCAGGCGCCCAGCACCCGGGTGGCGCGATGGGCCCAGCCCGACGCCGACGTCACGGAGGACATGCGCAGAGTGGTCGCCGAAGCGGCGTCCATGGGTCTCTCCGTGAGAGCTCTGGCGCGCAGGCTGCGCGGAGATCTGGACAACATTCTCCTCAAGGCGCTCAGAAAAGAGCCGGAGAGGCGCTACGCCTCGGTGGAGGCCATGGCCGAGGACATACGGAGGCACCGGGACGGATTCCCGGTGAAGGCGCGACCCGAGGGCGTGCGATACGTCCTGTCCCGCTTCCTTGTGCGTCACGCCCTGGGTGTCGCCGGTGCCGTGGCCGTGCTGGTGCTTCTGGGAACGGTGGTGGTGATGGCGGTGCGCTTTGCCGTCGCCACCCGGGAGCAGTCCCAGGAGATCGCCCGCGAGCGTGACCGGGCCGAAGAGATCGCGCATTTCATGCGAGAGCTCTTCGAAGTAACGAATCCGGCCTTGACCGACGGAGCGACCGTGACCGCCCGTGAGCTCCTGGACCGGGGCGTGGACCGCATCCGCGAGGACCACCCCGACGAGCCGGAGCTCCAGGCGGAGATGCTGACGGTGCTGGGCACCGTGTACCACCATCTCGGTCTCCACGATACGGCGCTGGATCTCCTGGGACAGGCCGCCGCCCTCCAGGACCGCCTCCCGGCGGTTCGCCCCGACGAGCGCGCCGCCACGCTGCTGGAGCTCGGGCGGGCGCTTCGGGAGGCGGGACGACCCGCGGACGCCATCCGGGTCCTTCAGGAGGCGCGTGAGATGTTCCGCTCGGTCCGCGGCGACCGGGACCGCGACGTGGCTCGGGCAAGCCTGGAGCTGGGCCGGTCTCTGCAGCGGACGGGAGAGAGCGTGGAAGCGCGCGCCGAGCTCCGGTCTGCGCTTCAGACCTTGAGGGCCCTCGATGTCGAGCCGGATCGGGCCTACGCCGACGGGCTGGTGGACCTGGCCGACAACGTCCTGGCCCAGGGAGAGACAACGGAAGGGGTGGAGCTTCTCGAAGAGGCGCTGCTCTTCTACCGGCAGATCCTCCCGGCGAGCCATCCGAGGGTCACCGAGACGGCGTCGCGGATCGCCGCGCTCCGAAGCGGAGCTCAGGCGAACCGCTGAGGCGACAGGGGACGCCAGCGCGGGTCCGCATCGCCGTCCAGCACCCAGTCGGACACGAGGGCTCCCGTGGCTGGCCCCAGAGTCAGGCCCAGCATCCCGTGGCCCGTCGCCACGACCAGGCCCTCCAGGCCCGGAAGCGGCCCCACCATGGGCAGCCCGTCGGCGCTCACGGGGCGCAGGCCGCACCACTCGGACAGGGGTGCCTGCGCCTCCAGACCCGGCAGGTAGGCCCGAGCGCCGGCTGTGAGCTGCTCCAGCCTCGCCCGGTGCATGACGTGGTTGAGGCCCGAGAACTCCATGGTGCCCGCGTAGCGGATGAAGCCGTCCATGGGGGTGCAGAAGATCGAGGTCTCGTGAAGCACGAAGGCCACGCGCAGACCAGGCGAGCCTCCGGCCCCCACGGGCAGGTCCCTGTGGTATCCCTTGCCCGGCTGCACGGGGAGACGCGTGCCCAGCCGCCGCGCCAGGTCCAGGCTGAACGGCCCTGTCGCCAGGACCACGGCATCGGCACCCACCTCGTCTCCCGAGCCCAGGCGGACGCCGCGGGTCCGTCCGCCCGACGTCACCACATCCTCCACTTCCACCCCCTCGCGAAGCTCAGCCCCTCGGGCTCGGGCGGCTGCCGCCAGGCCCTCGAGGAAGGAGAGGGGATTCAGCGTCGCCGCTTCGGGATAGTACACCCCGCCCACCACGTCGGGGGAGAGCGACGGCTCGGCTTCGAGCAGCGCCCCGGTGTCCAGGATCTCGGGATGGTACCCGTAGCGGAGGATGGTCTCCGCCTCGTGGCGCGCATCCTCCAGACCGGCCTCGGTCCGGCACACGTCGAAGTAGCCTTCGGCTGCGTACCCGCAGTCGATCCCTTCCTCCGTCACGATCTCGTCGAAGAGGCGCAGGGCCTCCATGCCCCAGGGCGCCATGACCTCCATGCAGTGCCCGACGTGGGCCCAGGTGCAGTGCCGGGCGAATTCCACCAACCACCGCCACAGAGGCGGGTCCCAACGAGGTTTGACGTAGAGCGGGCTCGTGGGGTCCATCGTCTGGACCAGGGCCCGTCTCACGCGGCCGGGCTTGTTGAGAGGCGGGTGTCCCGCGCTCACCGTACCGGCGTTTCCCCACGACGCGCCGGCTGCGAGACGGTCCCGCTCGAGGAGCACCACGTCGGCGCCGCGACGCGACAGCTCGTACGCGGTGCTCACACCGATGATGCCCCCGCCCACCACGATCACGCGCGCGCTCACCTTCACCCCCCTCGCGTCATCCCAGCGTGGGATCCAGAAGCACCTTGACGGACCCCGATCGGCGCCGGTTCGCAGCGGTGGACAGGGCCTGGCGAATCTGGCCCAGGGGATACACGTGGGTCACCATGTCGGCCACCGGAGCCCCGGTGCGCTTCAACAGATCGTGGGTGATCCGGAACGTGTGGACCCGGTCTCCCTCCCACGCCTCCATGCCGTAGCCCACGAACCCCTTCACCTCCAGCTCGTGGGCCCAGACGAAGGTCAGGTCCAGCTTCTTGATCTGGGCGGCGCAGCCCAGCATGACGATCCGGCCCCGAGGCGCCGTGTAGCGCAGCGCCTGCTTGATGGTCTGGCCACTCCCAACGCAATCGAAGACGAGAGGAAAGCCGCCGCCGGCGTAGACCTCGTCACCCACGATGGGCATATAGGCCTGCGCTCCCGTCTCCACCAACGCCTGGCGCGCTTCGTCGCCGGGAGAGACCACCCGGTCCGCACCCAACGATCGGGCGATGGAGGCCTCGTGGCCCCGCTTGATCTGAGCCAACAGCTCGCCTTCGTACCCGGCGGCACGCAGAGACCAGATCGTGCCCAGGGCGATGGGCCCGCTCCCCACCACCAGAACCGGGCCCTCGCCCCACGGCCGCGTCTGGAGCACCGCGTGCATTCCCACCGAGAGCGGCTCGACGAGCGCCGCCGTCTTGTCGTCCAGCGCTTCGTCCACGGGAAAGAGCTGGCTCTCGTGGGCGACCATCCGTTCGCCCCAGCCCCCGGGCAGGTCCCGGTGGTACCCCACCGTGGCCCCCCGGCCGAGGGGGTGGCCCGAGATCTGCAGCGCCCCCTCGTCGCCCATGCGCGCGCACGTGCAGTGGAAGCCCTCCGCGCACGAGGGACACTGGGCCTCACCGGGCCATCCTCGCATGGTGCACGAGATCATGGGATCGACCGCAACGCGCTGTCCGGGCTCCACGGAGCGCACCGCCGGACCCACGGCCACCACCCGCGCCAGGATCTCGTGCCCCAGCACGGCGGGAAACGACCCGAAGGGCTCCATGGCGGGGCTCGCGGAGAAGGTCAAGTTGCCCACGTCGGTCCCGCAGATCCCCGCTTTGAGCACGTCCAGGCGAACCCAGTCCGCGGCGGGAAGGGGGGGCTCCTCCACTTCTCCGAGCTCGAGCCCGCTGAGGCCCCCGAAGAGCACCGAGTCGGTGACGCCGCCGAACGTCTTGCCCAGGAGGTAGCCCGGGACGGTGACGTTGAAGGAAACCGCGCGCATCTCGGTCGCCGTCAGGCGAGGGGGCCGAAGAGGCGATTGCCCGGGGCGTCGGGATCGTCGCTTCGGTAGAAGTCGTGAGCCATGTCCACCAGCTCCTGGCGCGTGACCCGTCCGTCGCCGTCGACGTCGAGGTCGAGGAAGATCTGACGCGCCAGGGCGGACTTGAGCCCGTATACGGCATAGAAGTTCACGAACTCGTCGGAACCCAGGACGCCGTCCTCATCGGTATCGAAGATCTCGAAGAGGTGCTCGGCCACCGACGTCACCTCGGCCGCATACCGCCCCTCGTCGGCGAGGACCGCGTCCCAGTAGGCCAGCCACTCGGAGAGGTCCACTCCTCCGTCCTCGTCGATGTCGGCCGAGGCGGCCAGCGCATGCCATCGGCTCAGAAACCCTTCACGGAGTCCGCGGTGGGTCTGCGAGTCGGGATCTGCGCCGTGGAGGGCCCGGACGTTCTCCAGGACGCGCTCGAAGTCGGGGCGCGCGATGCGTCCGTCGTCGTCCACGTCGTAGAGGCGAAAGTAGCGGGTCAGCTTGGTCGTCTGGAGGTCGGTGAGCATCAGGGCCGTTTTCGGAAATGGGTTCGAGGCACGACGGCGGCGAAGCGAGGCCGAAACATAGCGCTCCCGGACCCCGGAGGCTCAGGGCAGGAGCGCGCGCGTGATCTTCTGTGCGTAGTACAGCCCGACGCCCGTCCCCACCATGCTCACGATGAACGCAGTGAAGATCGACACCTTGGCGCCGATGACCCATCCGAGCCATCCGCCGATGGTCATGCCGCACAGGTTCAGGATCCGTTGCACGGTCGCGCCTCCTGGAGCAGGGGAGGCCGCGCGGGCTCGGGCGCCCGCGGGGCAGCGCGGTTCACTACACGAGAATGGGGGAGGCGGGTCCCCGAAGCACCCAGACCGGTGGCGTCGGGCCCGGCGAGCGCAGCACGGGCGGACCTCCCTTTCCCCCGCACCGACCGCCCTCGAGCCGACGGCAGCGGCTCAGCCGGCCTTCCCCCTCTCCTCTTCCCGTCCAGACTTGCGCAGACCCGCGGCCAGAGACAGGCGGAAGCGGCATGTCTCCAACGGCTCCGTGGTGTAGCTCTCGTCGATCTTCCTGGCGCCGTCTTCCTCGAAGCCAAGGGCCGCATAGAACCTCCGGGCCTCCGTGTTGAAGTCCACGACCCACAGGGTGAGCCAGCGGTATCCGTCGGCCCGTGCGCGCCGGCACGCCTCACGACACAAAGCAAGCCCGTATCCGCGACGCCACATGTCGGGCCGGATGTACAGGGTGGGGATCTCCGCCACCTCCGATGGGTCCGCGTCGGCATCTTGAGAAGCCCGAAGCGTGCAGAACCCAACGATGCCTTCGTCGCGCTCCACGACGAGGATGGTCACCGCCGGGTCCTTCAGCCACTCGCGCCAACCCTCCACGCGTTCTCGACGGCTCAGCACGTCCACCGGCCAATCGGGCACCCGGTGCCGATAGGCTGCCTCCCGGCTGGCGAAGTGGACGAACTCCACCACTTCGGCGTCTTCCGGTCTTCCGTCGCGGATGATTGCCGTCATGCGGGCGATGATACGCGTTCAAGGGGTCGTGGACGGGACGCACACGGGAGGGACAGGTAATATGCCACGCTCATAAGCTTATCCGCCAGGGACATCGCCCAGGCCGCTGGGTACGGCGCCGGTGCTCCACCTCCGGTGTCGGGGTGTCCGTCGACGGCCGGACATGCTCAGCGGGGCGCCAGGGCGGCTTCGGCGGAGTCGTCGATCTCGTGCTCCGCCATGACCGTCGGCCCCAGGTCATGGAGCAGCCCGTCTTCCAGGCCGTAGATCCACCCATGTACGGCCAGCTCCTGGCCACGGGCCCATGCGTCCTGGACCACGGTGGTCCGGCTCACGTTCACCACCTGCTCGACCACGTTCAGCTCACACAGGCGCCGGTGCCTGGCCTCCTCCGTGTCCAG